>NZ_JABWRG010000031.1:0-45407 GCF_014268825.1 Pseudomonas sp. SWRI51
GGGCTGCGCAGCAGCCCCTTGGGTTTTCAGGGCTGCTGCGCAGCCCAACGCGGGACAAGCCCGCTCGCCACAACTGTCTATCATTTCCCATAGGATTAGGTCCAACCAGCAATGTTGCGGTTGCGCATGGCCTCTGTGGGAGCCTGCGATGAGGCCAGTACAGGCTTGCTCTGCACCTCGGCCCGCTCCCACCGCAGGAGCGGGCTTGCCCCGCGATTTCTTCTGGCCTTAACGCTTGCCGCTCTTGATCAACTCAAGAAACACCGGCATCGCCGCTTCCTTGTCGGCCACGATCCGCGCCATGTGCGGGTTCTTGCCTAGCAGGTCCAACAGCGCTTTGGCTTCAGGGAAGTCTGCCAACCAGTCGACACCCAGCACCTTCTTGCCCACCAGGCACGCAAGGTCGACCGAGAAGCAGAACATCAAGTCGGCAATCGTCATCTGCTCGCCAGCAACGTAGGGCGCAAAGCGGCCATTGCGCTTGAGCGTGGCAAAGCCTGCCAGCAGGTCCGCCCGCGCCCGTTCCTTGATCAGCGGGTCGACCGCCATACCAAAGAACGCCTCGGCGTAGCAGGTACGCGCTGGCAACTCGATATACAACTCGATTTCCCGCAGCAGCTCGCGCACCTTGGCCTGGCCGAAGGCGTCGGCAGGCAGCAGCGCCTTGCCCGGTTGGGTCTGCTCGATGTAGTCGAGGATCACCCCGGTTTCGCTGAGAAAGCCATGCTCGGTCTCCAGCACCGGCACCTTGCCGCGCGGGCTGAGCGCGACCGACTGCGGCGAAGAGCCGCCGTAGAACAGCACTTCTTCGAAAGGCAGGCCTTTTTCCAGCAGGGCCAACTTGACCATGTTGTAGTAGTTGCTGACCGAGAATCCATGAAGCTTGAGCATTGAACAGCCTCCAGGCCGTGTGGGGATGGCCCGGCTGTTATAGCCGCCTGGCCCGCCGCTGACCAGCACCATGCCCGACGTCAATGGCCAGGCATTGCCGCCACGGGCGTGGCAAACTGTGTGCCTCAACACAGGAGTAGCGCCATGAGCGAGCAGCACGACATCGACGACAACGATGAAGAAGCCTTTACCGAGTCCACCCTGACCCAGGCGATCGAGAACCAGATCGAAAGCGGCGAACCGGCAGCGGCCAAGGCCACTTTCAACAAACTGACCCTGGTCGGCTACGAGCGTGAAGACATCCTCAACCTCATGGCCCACGTGCTGGCCATCGAGATCGACGCCATGCTCGATGAGGACCGTGCGTTCAACACCGCCTGGTACGAGGAGGCCCTGCGAGCCCTGCCCGAACTGCCACCTGAGGCGGATCAAGGCAATATCGAATAAGCATGACTACACTCCTGACTTCCATCCTTGTCTGGAAGTCAGGAGCCGTACCATGTCCTTTACCCCCGAACTGATCGCCGAACTCGAAGTGCTTGCACTGTTCAACCTGGACAGCCACCAGGAAGGCATCAAGGTCCACAGCAACGCCTCCCCTGCCCTGGTCGCCGCAGCCCAGCGCCTGCATGACAAACAACTCACCGATCAGCCCGATGGCGGCTACCTGACCAGCCTGGGGCTGGATGCCGCACAAAACGTCCAACAAGTACTGACCATCCTCAAAGCTGCACAGCCTGCCTGACACTGCCCCACGGCCCCGTCCCTGCGTGCCGGCGATGGGGCCTGTTGCAGCGCTGAAAAAATGACGTCAAAAACCCTCGCGCTACTTATCCGACCTGTCCACTCAGGCTAAACTCGCCACAGCTTCCCGGCCTGCCTGAGTGCGCAATGAACCACCCCCACGAAATCCGTCCCGATATCGAGCAGGGCATCGACCGCAAGGAGCTGTCGCGCCTGCGTGCGCGCTTTCTCAAGCTTAACCAGGGGCGTTTGCAGCGGGCCATGGGCGGGTTGTCAACGCGCCAGCAACAGGTACTGACCCTGTTGCCGCTGTGCCTTCACGTCAACCACCCGCTGCTGCCGGGCTATGTCTCCGGCAGCACCCCCGCCGGGGTCGCGGGTTTCGAGCCGGATGCCGAGCTGCTGGCCGAAGCCCAGCGCCTGACCCGTTCGTTCACCTACAAACCGCGCCACGGCAACCCACCACAACCCATCCACGGGCTGTTCCTGATGGGCAGCATGGGCACCCTGGCGCAGGCCGAACAGAGCGACATGGACCTGTGGGTGTGCCACGCCCCCGACCTTGGCGAACAAGCGCTGAACGAGCTGCGCCGCAAGTGCCAACTGCTCGAAGCCTGGGCAGCCAGCCAGGGCGCCGAGGCGCACCTGTTCCTGATCGAGCCGCGCAGTTTTGTGCAGGGTGAGCGCGACAGCCAGCTCAGCTCCGATGACTGCGGCACCACACAACACTATCTGCTGCTCGATGAGTTCTACCGCACCGCACTGTGGCTGGCCGGGCGCACGCCGCTGTGGTGGCTGGTGCCGGTGTACCAGGAGCACAACTACCACGCCTACACCCAGACCCTGCAGGCCAAGCGTTTCATCCGCGCCCGCGACGACCTCGACCTGGGCCACCTGGCGCACATCCCGCCCGGTGAATACGTAGGCGCAGGGCTGTGGCAACTGTTCAAAGGGCTGGACTCGCCCTACAAATCGCTGCTCAAGCTGCTGCTGACCGAAGCTTATGCCAGCGAACACCCCGCCGTTCGCTGCCTGAGCCTTGACTACAAGCAGGCGGTATTTGCCAACCAGCTCGACCTCGATGCGCTGGACCCTTACGTGATGGTGTACCGGCGCATCGAGCACTACCTGCAGCAGCGCGGCGAACACGCCCGCCTGGAACTGGTGCGCCGCAGCCTGTACCTGAAGGTCAACAAGAAACTCAGCGGCCTGGGCCGTGGGCGAAGCGGCAGTTGGCAACATCGCCTGCTCGGGCGACTGGTCGATGAATGGGGCTGGGACGAGCGCCAGCTGGCGCTGCTCGACAGCCGCAGCCAGTGGAAGGTACGCCACGTCACCGCCGAACGCCGCGAGCTGGTCGCCGAGCTGAACCAGAGCTACCGCTTTCTGGCGCAGTTTGCCCGTCGCCTGAACGCCAACAGCCGCGCCGATCAACGCGACCTCAACGTACTGGGCAGGCGCCTTTACGCCGCCTTCGAACGGCGCGCCGGCAAAATCGAGGTGATCAACCCAGGCATTGCCCCGGACCTGGCCGAAGACACCCTGACACTGGTGCAGTCGCCCAATCGCAAAGAGCCTGGCACCCACTACTGGAGCCTTTACAACGGCAACCTCGGGGTCACTGAGCTGGAATACACCAGCCCGCTCAAGCGCTGCCGCGAACTGTTGGAACTGCTGGCCTGGGCGCATCGCAATGGCGTGATCGACAACAGCACCCGCATCGCCCTGCACCCTGGCAGCAGCGACCTTGGCGAATTAGAGCTGTTCAACTTGATCGGCAGCCTGCAACAGGTCATTGCGCTGCCGCTGGGGCCCGTCAGCGAGGTCCGCCTGCTGCAACCCAGCGTGGCGGACGACATCCTGTTGCTGGTCAACGTTGGCATCGACCCGCTGCGCCATCACCGTGACCTGAACATCCTGATGACCACCGAGCGCACCGACTCGCTGAGCTATGCCGGCGTGCGCGAGAACCTGGTGCTCACCCTCGACCAGGTCACCGTCAACAGCTGGAACGAAGTGCTGGTGCAGCGCTTCGACGGCGAGCACGCGCTGGTGCGCTGCCTGCGCGACTTCCTCAACAGCCTGGGCACCCGCAGCCACCGCCCACGGGTCAGCGTGCGGTGCTACTGCCATAACCGCGCACCGGCCATCAGCCAACGGGTTGAGGACATCTTTGCCACGGCGCAGTCGCTGCTCGATCAGAATCTTGACCATCGCTACCTGCTGCAGGTAGCGCAGCACACCCATGTGCTCGAATTGCTGCAGGGCCAGGTCACCCTGACCACGCTGGCCAGCCACGACGAAACCGTTGCTGCACTTGGCGAGGAGCGCAATACCTACAGCCCGCTGCATCTGGATGGCAATGCCCTGCAGGACTACGACTTGCCGCTGGTTCTGGAGCAGGGCCAGCCGGGGTGCATCCAGGTGTTCTACCGCCTGCTCGATGGCTGGGCCGACCTGTACGTGCTCGATGAACACAACACGTTATGGCAGCAACGCCTGCCCCTGCAGGACGAGCAGCACCTGCTGCTGCCACTGCAGCGTTTCTTGCAGTCGACCGTGATGCGCCGTGACGCCCAGCTACCGCTTGATAGCCTGCAACAGGCTGCGCTGCAGATTACCTATCAGCAGTTGCTGCCCAACGGCATCGGCAAGGCGCGCAGCCTGGAGCCGCGCCCAGTCCCCCAGGAAAGCCCCAGCCAACCGTACTACGAGGTGCAGGCGATTCTGCAGATGGGCGCCGCAGAGGCGGTGCATGTCACGCTGTACTGCGACCAACAGGAATATTCCCAGCTCGAACACGGCGACCAGCTTTACCGCCTGGTCGCGCGGCAGATTCTCGACCAGCGTCGCAGCGCTGGCAGCTACCGCTGTTACATCACCGACCTCGACCTGTCCGAGTTGCTCGGTGACGAGGTGGGCTCTACCAGCCTGTATCTGCGCTACAAGCGCGAACTGGAGCAGGCCCTGAACGATGCCGTCGACCAGGCCGAGCGCCTTTGAGCCCGCGGGGCGAGCCTTCCAGGTTCATTACCCCGCCCCAACCCCGCACCCTCGCACCTCCTAACCAAAAGGAGTGTGCAACATGAATAAAGCGAACTGGATGGGCAGCATCCCGGACCTGGGCCGCCTGAAGATCCATGAACTGATTCTGCCCGGCAGCCACAACGCGGGGATGGACACGCAGGTCAACGGCGTGATCGCTCAGGAGCTGACCCAGGACGTCCCGTGTATCGAGCAGATCCGCGGCGGCGTGCGGGTACTGGACCTGCGCGTGCGGGCCTATACCGAGTACACCCCGGATCAGCCTTACCGCTACCAGCTTTACCACCTGAGCAGCTCGGGGCGGACATTGTTTGGCGACGTGCTCAACGAGCTGAAAGCGTTCTACCAGGACCCGGCCAACGCCAAAGAAATCGTGATCCTCGACCTGCAATTATTTGACCGCTTCTGGAAAGCGGAGCATGGCTGGCTCAGGGACGCCATGGAGAAGTACTTTGGCCATATGTTCATCCCCCTGTCGCTGTGCGAGCTGACCCTCACTGAGTTGTGGAGCCAACACCCTGGCAGGAACATCGTGGTGGCATACAACCACTATGACCGCGGCATCCACTGGCCAGGCGTGCGCCAGGTGTGGATCGGCGAAAACACCCCGTCGACCGCCGCGCTCAAAGCCTACCTGGACAAACAGCTGCCGGTGGCCACCGAGGCGGGTGAGCTCAGCGCGATCCAGTGCGCCAAATACAACATTGCCGAGCTGGGCCGGGCCGACGACTTCAGCGACAAGATCGATGAGTGGTTCCACTCGCAGGACCTGAACAGCTATATCCAGCGTTTTCGAATCATCCACACCGACTGGACGCTGCGCAGCCGTATCGTCGACAACTGCATCCATGCCTGCCAACTCAAGGCCGAAGACGCCGCGCCGGAGGCCTGACTGGGTCAGAGGTCGAAGTCGCCTGCGGCTTCTGGCTGATACTCGACAGCAAGCAGTTGCAACTTCAGGGTCTTGCCCCCTGGCGCCGGCCAGTCGATCTGTTCACCGACCGATAGCCCGAGCAGTGCGCAGCCGATCGGCGCCAGTACCGACACCTTGCCTTCAGCGCCTGCGTCTTTGGGGTAAACCAGGGTCAAGTGGTAGTCCTTGCCGCTGGCGATTTCGCGGCAGTGCACGCGCGAATTCATGGTTACCACGCCTGCTGGTACCTCTTCGTGGCCGACGACCTGCTCGGCACGATCCAGCTCCTCCTGCAAGGCGAGCACACCCGGCGTGCTTTCATCGAGACGGTCGAGCAACTGCTCGAGACGCTGTACATCCAGGCGGGTGAGGATGAGGGAAGGCTTGGTGCTCATGGTCCAGTCAGACTCCTTAGAACGTGCGGTTTTCCTGAGGCAGATAAAGCAAAACCCCGCCCAAGGGCGGGGTTTGTGAATGCTTTGGCGTCGACGACGCAGAACCCGACACTACCACAGCGGGGCAAATACTCAAGCCCACACGGTATTTGTGGCTAAGCCTGCGAGCGCGCCTGCAACGCCTGGGCCTCGCGGCAGATCTGCCGCCGCCGCTCGTCGTCGGCCGCCCGCCATTCGCGGATATGCTCGACATGCCGGTGGCAACCGGTGCACACCTTGTGTTCATCGAGCCGGCAGATGCTGATGCACGGTGATGGCACCGCAGGGCTGACATTGCTGTAGAGCGGCTTGGCTGGCCGAGGGGCGGTGGTCATCTCAGATCTCGTCGAAGTCCAGCTTTTCGCCGGCACGTTCCCAGACGATGCGCTCAAGCATCTCGCCCAGCAGCTCATCGCTCTTCTCGCAGGTCCACTTGCCGCTTTCTTCGTCGTAGTCGAAGTGGAAGCCGCCGGAGCGGTCGGCCAGCCACAGCTGACGCAGCGGCTCCTGGCGGCTGAAAATAAGCTGGCTGCCGTTCTCGAACTTGATGGTCAGGACACCCGCCGAGTTCTCCATGTCCAGGTCCATGCCGCTCTCGTCGAACAGGTCTTCAAGGGCCTGTTGGGTCGCGTCGACCAGGTCATGGAACCGCGCTTCACTCAAACTCATTGCTGGGGACCTCGAATAATGACTGCACACATGCAAGCCAGGCACGATAAGGGCGAAACCACAAAGCCACAAGTCTTGAGCTGCACGCCGCCCGACGGGGCGGCCCTCGCATAGGCAATCGGGTGGTCGCTCGGTATACTCCGGCGTAATACTGCATATTTCTAAGGATTTCACCCATGAAGCGCCTGATTTCCTCCCTCGCGGCGCTGGTCGCGGTTGCCTGCCTCGTTTCGGCCTGCGGTCAGAAAGGCCCGTTGTACCTGCCAGAAGACGGCAAGGACGGCAAAGGCCCGAGCTCCTCGCGTCAGCACCAGCATGCGCACCCCGCCGCTGCCCAACCGCAGGACGATGCGGAACAAGAGCAGCCCGAGGAATAAGGAAGTCCAATGGACGCATTCAACTACCGCGGCGGCGAGCTGTTCGCGGAAGGGGTGGGCCTGGCGGCCATTGCCGAGCGCTTCGGCACCCCCACTTACGTGTACTCGCGCGCCCACATCGAGGCGCAGTACCGCAGCTACACCGACGCACTGCAAGGCAGCGAGCATCTGGTGTGCTTCGCGGTCAAGGCCAACTCCAACCTCGGCGTGCTGAACCTGCTGGCCCGCCTGGGCGCAGGGTTCGATATCGTTTCCGGGGGTGAGCTGGAGCGGGTGCTGGCCGCCGGTGGCCGCGCTGACCGCGTGGTGTTCTCAGGCGTCGGCAAAACCCGTGAAGACATGCGCCGCGCGCTGCAAGTGGGCGTGCACTGCTTCAACGTCGAGTCCACCGACGAGCTCGAACGCCTGCAAGTGGTCGCCGCCGAAATGGGCAAGGTGGCCCCAGTGTCGCTGCGGGTGAACCCGGACGTCGATGCCGGTACCCATCCGTACATTTCCACCGGGCTCAAAGAGAACAAATTCGGTATCGCCATCGCCGATGCCGAAGACATCTACGTGCGCGCCGCGCAGTTGCCGAACCTTGAAGTGGTCGGCGTGGACTGCCACATCGGCTCGCAACTGACCACCGTCGAGCCGTTCCTCGATGCCCTGGACCGCCTGCTGGACCTGATCGACCGCCTTGGCGAATGTGGCATTCACCTGCGCCACCTCGACCTCGGCGGCGGCGTGGGCGTGCGCTATCGCGACGAACAACCGCCGCTGCTGGCCGACTACATCCAGGCCATCCGCGAGCGCGTGGGTGATCGCGACCTGGCGCTGGTCTTCGAGCCAGGGCGCTACATCGTCGCCAATGCCGGCGTGCTGCTGACCCGCGTCGAGTACCTCAAGCACACCGAACACAAAGACTTTGCCGTGGTTGACGCAGCCATGAACGACCTGATCCGCCCGGCCCTGTACCAGGCCTGGATGGGTGTCAGTGCCGTGCAGCCGCGCGAAGGCGAAGGCCGCAGCTACGACATCGTCGGGCCGATCTGCGAAACCGGCGATTTCCTCGCCAAGGAGCGCACGCTGAACCTGGCCGAGGGCGACCTGCTCGCCGTGCAGTCGGCGGGCGCCTATGGTTTTGTCATGAGCTCGAACTACAACACCCGTGGCCGCTGCGCCGAAGTGCTGGTCGATGGCGACCAGGCCTTCGAAGTGCGCCGCCGCGAAACCATTGCCGAACTGTTCGCCGGCGAAAGCCTGCTGCCGGAGTGAACCCATGCTGCTGCGTTTCACCAAGATGCACGGGCTGGGCAACGATTTCATGGTCCTCGACCTGGTCAGCCAGCACGCGCACATCCAGCCCAAGCATGCCAAGCAATGGGGTGACCGCCATACCGGTATCGGCTTCGATCAGCTGCTGATCGTCGAAGCGCCGAACAACCCGGAAGTCGACTTCCGCTACCGCATCTTCAACGCCGACGGATCTGAAGTGGAGCAGTGCGGCAACGGCGCGCGCTGCTTCGCCCGCTTCGTGCTGGACAAGCGCCTGACCGCGAAAAAACGCATCCGCGTTGAAACCAAAAGCGGCATCATCGAGCTGGATGTACGCAACGACGGGCAGATTTGCGTCGACATGGGGCCGCCGCGCTTCGTGCCGGCCGACATTCCGTTCGTGGCCGATGAACAGGCCCTGAGCTACCCGCTTGAAGTGGACGGCAAGGTCTACCCGATTGCCGCAGTCTCCATGGGCAACCCCCACTCGGTGCTGCGCGTGGATGACATCCACACAGCGCCAGTGCATGAGCTGGGGCCGAAGATCGAGCACCACCCGCGCTTCGCGCAGCGGGTCAACGCCGGCTTCATCCAGGTAGTCGACCGCCATCGCGCCAACCTGCGGGTGTGGGAACGTGGTGCGGGTGAAACCCAGGCCTGCGGCACCGGCGCCTGCGCCGCTGCGGTGGCGGCCATCGCCCAAGGCTGGATGGATTCACCCGTGACCATCGACCTGCCAGGCGGGCGCCTGAGCATCGAATGGGCTGGCCCCGGCCATTCGGTATTGATGACCGGCCCGGCTGTCCGCGTTTTCGAAGGACAGGTTCGTCTTTAAGCGAGTATCTGCCATGACCGATCAGCCCAAGGTTGTACCCGAGCTCGACGCCGATGCGGTGGTCGCCTACCTGCGCGCCCACCCACGTTTTTTTGCCGAGCATGACGAGCTGCTGCTGGAGCAGCGCATCCCCCACCAGCGCGGCGACAGCGTCTCGCTGGTGGAGCGCCAGCTGACACTGCTGCGTGAGCGCAACATCGAGATGCGCCATCGCCTGTCGCAACTGATGGACGTGGCCCGCGACAACGACCGGCTGTTCGACAAGACCCGCAGGCTGATCCTTGACCTGCTCGACGCCAGCAGCCTCGAAGAAGTGGTCATGGCCGTCGAAGACAGCCTGCGCCAGGAATTCCAGGTGCCCTTCGTCAGCCTGATCCTGTTCGGCGAAAACGCAGCGCCAGTCGGGCGCTGGGTGCCCGGCAGCGAAGCGCAGCAAGCCATCGGCGGGCTGATTGGCGGCGGCAAGACTGTCAGCGGCAGCCTGCGCGAGCATGAGCTGGCGTTCCTGTTCGGCGACGGGCAGCACAAGGAAGTGGGCTCCAGCGCCGTGGCGACCCTTGAATACCAGGGGCTGCATGGCGTGCTGGCGATTGGCAGCCGCGACCCGCAGCACTATAAAAGCAGCGTTGGTACGCTGTTTCTCAGCTATATCGCCGAAGTGCTCGGCCGCGTAGTGCCGCGCTTCACCAACACGCTACGTTCGGTGCGCTGATGGAACGCCAACTGGACGCTTATTGCGCGCACCTGCGCAACGAGCGCCAGGTGTCCGACCATACCTTGCAGGCCTACCGGCGCGATTTGCTCAAGGTCATCGAGTTCTGCACCAGCCAGCACATCGCCGGCTGGGAGGCGCTGCAGGTGCAGCAGTTGCGCCAGCTGGTCGCCCGTCAGCATCATCAAGGCCAGGCATCGCGCAGCCTGGCGCGCATGCTGTCGGCGGTGCGCGGCTTGTACCGCTACCTCAACCGCGAAGGCCTGTGCCAACACGACCCGGCCACGGGTTTGTCGCCGCCCAAGGGTGAGCGGCGCCTGCCCAAGGTGCTCGACACCGACCGCGCCCTGCAACTGCTCGATGGCGGCGTGGACGACGACTTCATTGCCCGGCGCGACCAGGCCATCCTCGAACTTTTCTACTCCTCGGGCCTGCGCTTGTCGGAATTGACCGGCCTTGATCTCGACCAGCTCGACCTTACTGGCGGCCTGGTGCAAGTGGTCGGCAAGGGCAGCAAAAGCCGCGTGCTGCCGGTTGGGCGCAAGGCCCGCGAGGCCCTGCAGGCCTGGCTGCGCCTGCGCGGTATCGCCGCCCCCGTGGACGGCGCGGTGTTCATCACCAGGCAAGGCAAACGCCTCAGCCCACGCGCTATTCAGTTGCGGGTCAAGACTGCCGGTGAGCGCGAGCTGGGCCAGCACCTGCATCCGCACATGCTCCGCCATTCCTTCGCCAGCCACCTGCTCGAGTCGTCCCAGGACTTGCGCGCGGTGCAAGAGATGCTCGGCCATGCCGACATCAGCACCACGCAGATCTACACCCACCTGGACTTCCAGCACCTGGCCGCGGTGTACGACAGCGCCCACCCTCGGGCCAAACGCAGCAAAGGCACCGACTCATGAGCATTCAGCTGATCACCTTCGACCTCGACGACACGCTGTGGGATACCGCACCGGTGATTGCCAGTGCCGAAGTCGTCCTGCGCGACTGGCTTGCCGCCAATGCGCCGGTACTGGGCGGGGTGCCGGTTGAGCACCTGTTCGCTATCCGCGAGCGCCTGGTGCAGGCCGAGCCTGGCCTCAAGCACCGTATCAGCGCGCTGCGTCGGCGCGTGTTGTTCCATGCCCTTGAAGAGGCCGGGTACAGCGAGAAACAGGCGACTGAGCTGGCCAACGAAGGCTTTGAAGTGTTCCTGCATGCCCGCCACCAGGTCGAAGTGTTCCCTGAAGTGCAGCCGGTGCTGGAGGCCCTGCGCCACAGCTACAGCCTGGGTGTGGTCACCAATGGCAACGCCGATGTGCGCCGCCTGGGGCTGGCGGACTACTTCCGCTTTGCCCTCTGCGCCGAAGACCTGGGCGTTGGCAAACCGGACCCTGCGTTGTTCAAAGAGGCGCTCAGGCTTGGCCAGGTGCAGGCCGGCGGCGCGGTGCATATTGGCGACCACCCCGGCGACGATATCGCCGGGGCTCAGCAAGCCGGGCTGCGTGCGGTGTGGTTCAACCCGCAGGGCAAGGCCTGGACCGCTGAACGCGCCCCGGATGCCGAGATCCAGCGCCTGTCGCAATTGCCCGAGCTACTCGCCCGCTGGCACTGAAACGCGAAAGCGGGCTGGCCCAAGCCCGGAAAAGCGCCCACAAAAAAGCCCGCAGCGACGGCGGGCTTTTTTGCATTCAGCCACTTAGATAGGGCGGCTGCCGTACTTGTTGTCAGGCTTCTTGGGCGGGTCAGCGACCACATTGGCCTCGACTTCCTGCACCTTGCCGCCGCGCGAAAGGAATTCCTCCATCGCCCTGGCCAGTGCATCACGCTCTTTCTGCTTGGCTTCGATGCTCGGCATGTCATCTACCGAAACAGCCGCCTTGGACTTGCCCTTGGCCGCAGGAGCCGGGCTGCTGTCGTCATCGCCGGAGTCTTCAGCGCTATCGTCAGCTGCAGCTTCCAGACCGTCATCAGCCTCGTCATCGTCGCCTACTTCGAGGTCGTCGTTTTCCAGATCGTCGTCGCTCATGTTCTACCTCATGACTTGCGAAAGCAGGTTGGTTATAGACCCGTGCAGCCGTAGACCGGCTGCTACTGGTGAAAATTCAACTGGCCGTGGGTTGGCCATTAACTGGGCTGCCCGCCTCGGGATATGAGGCCGGGACCCTACAGGCCCTGCTTCGCACAGGACCTGGCCGTAAATACGCCCTGCTGGCCACAGGCTACTGCAAGCCTAGCAAAGGGTAGCGAAGTGTGTGGCTACGCGTGCAGCACTCTTCGGCGCGCATTCTAGCGCGCCCGCAGAAAAAGCAAAGCACCACAAACGCCCTATTGGTTGTAAGTTTTTGGCCGAGGTTGCGATAAGGCCATAGAAACCGTTTGCCCGCTACGAAACAGTAAATAACAGGCAAAAAAATGCCCGGCGAGCCGGGCAAGTTTTTTTAGCGTGGCAGTTACAAGTTGTAACCGCGCTCGTTGTGCTGAGCCAGGTCGAGGCCGACCGCCTCTTCTTCTTCGTTGACCCGCAGGCCCATCACCACATCCAGCACCTTGAGGATCACGTAGGTGATGATGGCGGTGTAGACCACAGTGAAGATCACGCCCTTGGCCTGAATCCAGAACTGCGCGCCAATATCGGTGACCGCGCCGAAGCCGCCCAAGGCAGGCGCTGCGAACACACCGGTGAGCAGTGCGCCGACGATGCCGCCGATACCGTGCACACCGAAGGCGTCGAGCGAGTCGTCATAGCCCAGCTTGCGCTTGAGGCTGGTGGCGCAGAAGTAGCAGATGATGCCCGAGGCAAGGCCGATCACCAGGGCGCCCATCGGGCCCACGGTGCCAGCTGCCGGGGTGATTGCCACCAGGCCCGCAACCACACCCGAGGCGATGCCCAGGGCGCTGGGTTTGCCGTGGCCGATCCACTCGGCGAACATCCAGCCCAGTGCGGCGGCGGCAGTGGCGATCTGGGTGACCAGCATGGCCATGCCGGCAGTGCCGTTGGCGGCAGCGGCAGAGCCTGCGTTGAAGCCGAACCAGCCGATCCACAGCATCGCGGCGCCAATCAGGGTGTAGCCCAGGTTGTGCGGCGCCATCGGCGTGGTCGGGTAGCCTTTGCGCTTGCCCAGTACCAGGCAGCAGACAAGGCCCGCGATACCAGCGTTGATGTGCACCACGGTGCCACCGGCGAAGTCCAGTACGCCCCAGTCCCACATCAGCGCGCCGTCACCGCTCCAGACCATGTGCGCGATAGGCGCATAGACCAGCACGAACCAGATGCTCATGAAGATCAGCATGGCCGAGAACTTCATGCGCTCGGCGAAGGCGCCGACGATCAGCGCGGGGGTGATGATGGCGAAGGTCATCTGGAAGGTGATGAACACCGCTTCCGGGAACAGCGCCGTGGCGGAGGTCAGGCTGTCAGGCGTGACGCCGTTGAGGAACGCCTTGCTCAGGCCGCCCACGAAGGAATTGAAGTTGAGCACGCCCTTTTCCATACCGGTGGTATCGAAGGCCAGGCTATAGCCGAAAATCACCCACAGGAGGCTCATCAGGCCGGTGATGGCGAAACACTGCATCATCACCGAGAGCACGTTCTTGGAACGCACCATGCCGCCGTAGAACAGGGCAAGGCCCGGGATGGTCATGAACAGCACCAGCGCCGTGGCAGTGAGCATCCAGGCGGTGTCACCGGAGTTCAGCGCCGGGGCAGCTTCCTCGGCCAGGGCCAGCCCTGGCATTGCGAGGGACAATAGGGCTCCTAGCCCTGCGATCTTACGCAGAGTCATGTTGTTTTCTCCTGGGGCGTTGGGGTTTGGTGAGGCTTTTTTTGTTGCGCTTAGATCGCGTCGGTATCGGTTTCGCCGGTACGGATGCGGATCGCCTGCTCCAGATTGACCACGAAGATCTTGCCGTCACCGATCTTGCCGGTGTTGGCCGCCTTGGTGATGGCTTCGATTACCCGATCAAGGTCTTTGTCGTCGATGGCGACATCGATCTTCACCTTGGGCAGGAAATCGACCACGTATTCGGCGCCGCGATACAGCTCGGTGTGACCCTTCTGCCGGCCGAAGCCTTTGACTTCGGTCACGGTGATGCCCTGCACGCCGATTTCCGACAGCGACTCGCGCACGTCGTCCAGCTTGAACGGCTTGATGATGGCAGTGACTAGCTTCATGAAACTCTCTCCCGATTTGGTGGACTTGCCCCAGGAAAACAAACCCGTCTCAAGTCTAAGCGCAGCGCCTGGCTTTGTAACGCATCGTCGGCTCCATCCTCCCCGCCGACATGCATCGCGGCTGTGGCGAAGGGCCTTGCGCACCGCATGCTGTCGATGGACTGCATCAGTGCACGGCTCGAACAGGTCATTGCAGAAACCTTGCCACATCGCGCAAACGCCCCAAAAACAAGTAGTTGCGTAAATCACTCAGGCTTGGCCAGTCGCCATCAGCGAAAACCTGCACCGTTTCGGTGCGCGACCTTTGGCCACGCTGCGCAAAAAGCGTGCAGGCCAAAGCCGCATGGCCTGCGTGTTACACTGCCGGCCTTTCCAACGATCAGCGGATAGCCAGACATGCTCGCGCCCAAAGCCTTTCTCGATGCCCTGAGCGACCAGGCCTCGCGCCTGTTCAACAGCGACACCGCACAGCCCCGCGCCGAACTCGAAAGCCAGTTCAAGGTGTTGATGCAGGGCGCGTTCAGCAAACTCGACCTGGTCAGCCGTGACGAATTCGACAGCCAGATGGTCGTGCTGGCCCGCACCCGCGCGCGCCTTGAAGCGCTGGAAAAACAGTTTGCCGAACTGGAGGCACGGATGGCGCCGCCTGCTGCGGAGTCAGTCCTCGCCGAGCCTCAGGAAGACCGCACCCCTGCAGCTGAATGACACCGGCTGCCTGGGTATCGCAACTCGCGATGTTGCAATGTGCTCCAGGCGCCTGATGCCTTCGTCAACGCGCCGGGCGCGCACGGCGGGTGCCGAAATACACCCCGGCGGCCAGCCCAGCCAACGCCAGAATCGGCAGCGCGATCACAATTAGCCTGATCGAGTCGTTGTTGGCCTGTATTACGCGCTGGTAAAGGCCATCGTCATAAAGCACCTGCCCTTCAAGGGTGGCGAGCTCACGGATGATCACTTGGTCTGCGTGTGGTTCGGCAACCAACCTTACTGGAGTGCCCTTGCGCAGGCCGGCCGCGTGGAAGGCTTGTGTATCGGCGTACACGGGCCTGACCTGGCTGGCTGAGTCACCTGGCAGGGTGAACCGCACGCCAAACTGGGTCAGGGAGCGGTCCGGTTTCCAGGACGAACCATTACTGTTGACCGTTGCGCCCAGCCCGACCCAACTGGCCGGCTCCTGTGCTCGATAGGTCTGCCAGGTCAGCAGGTATACACCCGCAACCAGCAAGGCAGTCAGGGCAAAGGACCAACAGCCAAGGGCCTTTGTTTTGCTGGGGAGGTGCCGGTGGGCACTGAGCAGATGCAGCATGGCATTCCTTGGCTTGGCTGAATGGGCGCACAGGGTTTGAGGTCCGGATTTTGACAAGATTCGCACCTGTCTGCGAGCAAACGCCCAAATCGCCGGTGCCGCAGCACGCTCCGAAAGCGTAAACTAGCCAAAAATTATGATCAGGGCAGAACTTCATCAAAGACCGAGCGTATCACGGCGCTTTCAGAAGTAACCGTCCTGACTACCGGAGCAACAGCCATAGCTATCCTGATTCGCACCCGGGAACTCCAGCGGTCCGATATCCACCCGTCCAATCGGCCCCTCGGGCAACTGCACGATTGCAGGTATCGTACCCCCTCCGCCGTAGTACACAGCGCCCCCTAAGCCGCCCCCAGATCCCGGATCATCGACGATCTGGACGCGGCTGGCAGTCACACTGTTGTTGTCAGGGTTCCAGTGGACAGCCGCGACATTCCCCGAATAAACCCCAGTGATCATTTGAAATGGCACCAACTGAAGATCTGGCGCCAGCCAGTAATCGGGATATGTAGCTTCCGGAGTGTTATTGAAATAGCGCTCGATCACGGGTGAAACCAGACTGGTATACAGGTTTTTCACTGCGTCGGAGCTGAGAATGCTGGCCACGCTTAAAACCGCACCCGCACCGAGCAGTAGCGTCGAGGCAGCACCAGTCCCGACTGCAAGTAGGGTAAAGCCCGCTGCAATACCTACCACGTTGCCTACCAGACTGATGACGTCACCGATCTGAAAGCTCCCGTCCTGTTGATAATCCGCGCTAATTTTGAGGAAGGCCACGGTGCCAGCCAGCGTATTGGTGGGGATGCTCAAAAATGGCACCATCCCCTTAGTTAGTTCCACCACGGAAGTGACTGCTGCGGTCACCGCTACCCCGGTCTGTGTGCTTTGGCTAACCAGACTGAAGCCCGTTTTGTCGGTATTGAATTGGTCAACCAACGACGTACCGGCATAGACCTGCCCAACACCGTTGCTGGCCTTGTCGACAACGCCAACGATTACTTCGAGTTTTCCTGCCATGGATGAGGCTCCTTTCAGATAAGTGTCTTGAACGCCAAGGTCATGCGTAGCCGGTCACACGTTGCGGCAGGAGACCTGGCGCTGTGAGGCACGTGACCGTTAAAGATTACGATTCGCCCAGGCTTGGGCAGCACTGACTTGATGATGTTTTCCTTGCGATGGTCGTAGAACACCAGTTCACCGCCCCATGACGAAGCCCAGTATTCGTTGCAAAACATAACGATGGTCAGGCCGTGTTCGTTGGCTTTGTTGTCACGATGGATGGGTGAGTCCTGACCAAAGGTCTGCCCATTGGCGTAAATACCCAACAATTTCGCCTGGGGCATATGGACGACTTTGACGCGCTTCCAGAAGTCGGCAAGAAAGCGCCACTGTTCGATTGCCAGCAGTTCGTCCTCCGCACAGACCTGCTCCATCCGCTTGCTGCCGACCACGAAGCTATGCCAGCAAGGACGCACATATGGCGCGTCGTTGACCGGCCAACCGTAGCGCCAGCGTGCTCCGTTGAGCTGCTGCAGGATCTTGCTCTGTTCTTCTCCAGTCACTGCATCGTCGATGACGCAGATGTCGTCTTCGCTAAAGACGAGGTCCATTCCTTCACTCCTTTTCCGGTCATGCCCCTAAGGGCAACACATAGACGCATCATGCGCTGATGCACATTTCATCTATATTTTTGTTATTTCAACGCATTAATTTGCATTTATGCATTAAAGAAATTGCATGCTTCGCGTGCCCGGCGCATTCCTGATACGCCTTCGAGAATCGCTTACCGACTGCCGAGTTAAGCATTGCACCTGCCTGCTCTTCCTTGAATAGAGCAGGATTGCCAGGTGGTAAACAGCCTTCAGAAACTTCCTACATATAATTCTCAACATTAAACAAGGTGAAACTTTCTTAAGTAACACCTTGCCTGTTGACTTGCCCGCTATGCTCTCATAAAGTTCACCCGCCCTTGAAACGGGCCTTTATTAATTCCACGAAGAATTCAATGGACACAGTATCTAGTCGCTGCCTGGCCGCTCACTGCTGCCAGGCACCTGAATCAGAACGCCAGGCCCGCCCCCAAGGCCGGTCAAGCCACGCTAGAGCCTGATGCTCCGCCGTAGCTTGCCGCCCCAGGTGCCAGCCCGGCAGGAGGCAAGCTCATGAACTACATCGCAGACATCTGCCGTCGCCTGCACGCCCGCCTAGCGGCGCTGCAGGCCACGCGGCCCAAGGCCTCTGTGCCTAACCCCACACGTCTTCCAGGTGGCTCGCGACTGCGCGCCACCTGGCTGTCGTCGCCTGGCCATCACGGCCCGCGCCTGCACTGGCAGCAAGACGACAGCCAAAAACCACCGAGCCGCTGGGCCGGCCTGTTGTGCTTCGGCTGACCGGTACGGCGCTATTCGAAACCTGACAAACCCACCTTCAAGGCACGGGCTTTTATTATTAAAAGCCTGACGGCAATTTATTACCCATCACTTATCGGGGCAACTAAACCCATGGACTCAGCCAGTAGAAAGTTCGCTGCCGAGAATAACCCCGGCCTTCGCCAGCGAACGGACACTTGCCGGAATAACTTGAATTCAAACCGATCGAAAGATCGCGGTTCGACGCACGTCCATTAATTGGCTTTGTGCGCCGCACCGCCTCCTGCGGCAGGAGCACAGCCAATGACCGTAAAAGAACGCAACACCCACACCACCGAAATGCACGCCGCCCGCGAAGCACGCAACGGCCTGGGCGTGACCTTCGCCAACCTCGACACCAGCGAACGGGGCCTGACCGACCACGAAGCCGCCAAGCGCCTGCTGCGCGACGGCCCAAACGAAGTGGCCCATGACCAGCCGCTGCCCGCTGTCGTGCAACTGTTGAAGGCCCTGCACAACCCCTTCATCTATGTGCTGCTGACGCTCGCGGCCATCAGCTTCGTGACTGACTACTGGCTACCGCGCCGAGCGGGCGAGCTGGACGACATGGACCTGACCAAGGTGATCATCATCCTCAGCATGGTCAGCGTCAGCGGCCTGCTGCGCTTCTGGCAGGAATACCGCTCGGCCAAGGCTGCCGAAGCCCTCAAGGCCATGGTCCGCACCACCGCCACGGTGCTGCGCCGCCAGCGCCACGACTGGCCATCGCGCCTGTGCGAGGTGCCGATGAACCAACTGGTAGCCGGCGATATCGTGCAACTGAGCGCCGGTGACATGATCCCCGCCGACATCCGCCTGATCGAGTCCCGCGACCTGTTCATCAGCCAGGCCGTGCTCACCGGCGAAGCGCTGCCGGTAGAGAAATACGACACCTTGGGCAACATCGCGCAGAAGTCTGCCGCACACAGCGGGCAAGACAGCGCCAACCTGCTCGACCTGCCCAACATCGGTTTCATGGGCACCAACGTGGTCAGCGGCCGCGCCCGGGCCGTGGTGGTCGCAACCGGCAAGGGTACCTACTTCGGCTCGCTTGCCAAGGCCATCTCCGGCTCGCGCAGCCAAACTGCTTTCGACCGTGGGGTGAACAGCGTCAGCAGCCTGTTGATCCGCTTCATGCTGGTGATGGTGCCGGTGGTGTTCGTGCTCAACGGGGTGGTCAAGGGCGACTGGAGCGATGCCTTCCTGTTCGCCCTGGCAGTAGCCGTGGGCCTGACGCCCGAAATGCTGCCGATGATCGTCAGCGCCAACCTGGCCAAAGGCGCAGTGGCCATGGCCCGGCGCAAAGTGGTGGTGAAACGCCTGAACGCCATCCAGAACTTCGGTTCGATGGACGTGCTGTGCACCGACAAGACCGGCACCCTGACCCAGGACCGCATCATCCTCGAACACCACCTCGGCGCCGACGGCCTCAGCGACCCGCAACTGCTCGAACTGGCCTGGCTCAACAGCCATCACCAAAGCGGTGTAAAAAACCTGATGGACCAGGCCGTGCTGCGCTTCGCTGGCGAAAGCCAAGGCTTCCAGGCGCCGCTGGGCTTCGCCAAGGTCGATGAACTGCCCTTCGATTTCCTGCGCCGCCGCCTCTCGGTGATCGTCAGGGACCCTCAGGGTGAACACCTGCTGGTGAGCAAGGGCGCAGTCGAAGAAATGCTCGCCATTGCCACCCATGTGCAGCGCGGCGGCGCGTGCGTGGGCCTTGATGATGTGCAGCGCGAGCAACTGCTGGCCACCGCCCGCCGCTACAACCAGGACGGTTTCCGCGTGCTGCTGGTCGGCACCCGCGCCATCGAAGCCCACCAGCACAAGGCGCAGTACCACACCGATGACGAGCAAGGCTTGGTGATTCGCGGCCTGCTGACCTTCCTCGACCCACCCAAGGACAGCGCCGGCCCCGCCATCGCAGCTCTGCGCGACATGGGCGTGCAGGTAAAAGTGCTGACCGGCGATAACCCGGTGGTCACCTCCAAGGTTTGCCGCGAAGTCGGCCTGGAGCCGGGCGAGCCGCTGCTGGGCCAGGACATCGAACGGTTGGACGATAGCCAGCTCAGGGCGCAGGTCGAAAGCCGCAGCGTGTTCGCCAAGCTCACGCCCTTGCAGAAGTCGCGCGTGCTCAAGGCACTGCAAGCCAATGGCCACACGGTCGGGTTTCTCGGCGACGGCATCAACGACGCCCCAGCCCTGCGCGACGCCGACGTGGGCATTTCAGTAGACAGCGGCACCGACATCGCCAAGGAATCGGCCGATATCATCCTGCTGGAAAAAAGCCTGATGGTGCTCGAAGAGGGCGTGATCAAAGGCCGCGAAACCTTCGGCAACATCATGAAGTACCTGTGCATGACCGCCAGTTCCAACTTCGGCAATGTGTTCTCGGTGTTGGTGGCCAGCGCGTTCATCCCCTTCATGCCCATGCTGGCGATCCACCTGCTGCTGCAGAACCTGCTGTACGACTTCTCGCAGTTGTCGCTGCCCTGGGATCGCATGGACAAGGAGTTCCTGGACAAGCCGCGCAAATGGGACGCGCGCAATATCGGCCGCTTCATGCTGTGGATAGGGCCAACGTCGTCGATCTTCGACATCACCACCTTTGCGCTGATGTGGTACGTATTCGCCGCCAATAGCGTCGAAATGCAGGCGTTGTTCCAGTCGGGCTGGTTCATCGAAGGGTTGCTCTCGCAGACGCTGGTGGTGCACATGCTGCGCACCCGGCGGGTGCCGTTCTTCCAGAGCACCGCAGCACTGCCGGTGATTCTCGCCACCGGGTTGGTGATGTGCCTGGGTATTTATATTCCGTTCTCACCGCTGGGGGCGATGGTCGGGCTGGTGCCGCTGCCGTGGGACTATTTCCCATGGCTGGTGGCCACCCTGCTCGGCTACTGCGTGGTGGCACAGGGCATGAAGACCTTGTACATCCGCCGCTTTGGGCAGTGGTTCTGAACGGTAGGTGCTGATGGTCACCACAGGCCGGGGCCAACCTGCCCCGGCTGCATCGCAGGCGCTGATGGCCCGGAATATCAGGCTGTTGTGGTGAGCGGGCTTGCCCCGCGTTGGGTTGCGTAGCAACCCCAGCCATGAACAACGCGATGCATCTAACGCGCTTTTGATGCGGGTTTCAGGGCTGCTTCGCAGCCCAACGCGGGGCAAGCCCGCTCGCCACAAGAAGGTTTCTGCTCGCCTCCCTACCCCTCCACCCGAAACTCCGTGACTCACTTTCTGGAAAGCCCGACAGCCCAGCCAATCTATGCTTCGCCCTGCCGCAGGAAGCGGCTTCATTTCTGGCCAACATGGAGTGCCCAATGTCCCTCGCCCTCGTTCACAGCCGCGCCCAGGTGGGCGTGCTGGCGCCTGCCGTCAGCGTCGAGACTCACCTGGCCAACGGCCTGCCCGCGCTCACGCTGGTCGGCTTGCCGGAGGCCACGGTCAAGGAGAGTAAAGACCGCGTACGCAGCGCCATCGTCAACTCTGGCCTGGACTACCCGGCGCGGCGGATTACCCAGAGCCTGGCGCCGGCAGACCTGCCCAAGGACGGTGGGCGCTATGACCTGGCGATCGCGCTGGGCATCCTCGCGGCCAACGGCCAGGTGCCAGTGGCGGCGCTTGAAGACATCGAATGCCTCGGTGAACTGGCGTTGTCGGGGGCGGTGCGGCCAGTGAATGGCGTACTGCCTGCTGCGCTTGCGGCACGCGATGCCGGGCGGGCGCTGGTGGTGCCGCGCGAGAATGCCGAAGAGGCAAGCCTGGCCGGTGGCCTGGTGGTGTACGCGGTGGGGCATCTGCAAGAGCTGGTCGCTCACCTGAGCGGCCAGCTGCCGCTGCCGCCCTTTGCCGCCAACGGCTTGCTGCTGGAGCAACGGCCTTATCCCGACCTCAGCGAAGTGCAGGGCCAAAGCGCCGCCAAGCGTGCCTTGCTGGTGGCCGCTGCCGGTGGCCACAACCTGCTGTTTACCGGCCCGCCAGGCACCGGCAAAACCTTGCTCGCCAGCCGCCTGCCTGGGCTGCTGCCGCCGCTGAACGAGCGCGAAGCGCTGGAGGTGGCAGCCATTCGCTCGGTCAGCGGCAGCGCGCCGCTGGACAGCTGGCCGCAGCGCCCCTTCCGCCACCCGCACCACTCGGCCTCGGGGCCGGCACTGGTGGGTGGGGGCAGCCGCCCGCAACCCGGTGAAATCACCCTGGCGCACCATGGCGTGCTGTTTCTCGATGAGTTGCCGGAGTTCGAACGCCGGGTGCTGGAGGTGCTGCGCGAACCGCTGGAGACTGGCGGGTGGTATTCTCACACTTTCTAAAACGTCACAGGAAGCCCGGAATGCCTACTGCCTACGCTTATATCCGCTACTCATCTAAGGCCCAAGGTGAAGCCGGTAGGGACTCCGTAGACCGTCAAATGGCTTCAATCCAAGCCATTACAAAGCAACAAGGTATTGAGTTGCCGCCTGAGAATATCTACTCGGATACGGGCATATCTGCACACGATGGAAGCAACAAACGAAAAGGAAAACTAAAAGAACTCATTGATATGATTAGCGATATGCATATCAAAGAGGGCGATTATATATTCGTTGAAAGTATCGACCGGCTTAGTCGCCAAAGACTTCTACAAGCAAAAGAATTAGTCAATGGCATCCTTGAAAAAGGGGTTATTTTAATAACCACCATTGATGGTCAACGGTATGAAAAACCAAACGAAAAAAACCGTATTGATGACTTACAGCAAGATATCCTTTTAAGTGTTATCGCAAAGCGAGCATACGAAGAAAGTAAGACAAAATCAGTTCGCAGAAAATCCGCATGGAATAGAGCCAAAAAACTAGCGGAAGAAGAAAAGGTCATTTTTAACGCCCATAACCCACCCTATGGCATCCGATACAATACAGAGCTTAACTGCTTTGAAATCGAGGAAGAAGAAGCTCAGGAAATAAGAGACTTCTTTGAGAGCTTGAAATATGTTGGCGTGTCGCTGTCTATTAAAAAGCTCAATGCTTATTCAAAACGAAAATGGTCAAATAGAAATATAAAGCATCTAATAGATACGAAATACGTTCTCGGTGCCTACATGGCTCAACGAAGAGACGAAAACAAAAAGAAAGTATTTGAGCGATACATTGAAAACTATTACCCGCAAATTGTTTCATACGAGCTATTTAATGAAGCAATAGCCGCAATGAAAAACAGAGCACATAGAAAAAATTACGGCAACCAAAGTGTTGGAAGCTTGAACATTTTCCGCCATAGCATCAAGTGCGATTGCTGTGAAGCATCTATGCTTTTTGAAAAACAAACAAACCCCAAAGGTATTGTTTATCCGTATTTTCATTGCTACACACGCAAAGAATTAAAAAATGGATGTAATCAACCACGTTTTCGTTTTGACCTAGCTTTTGGGTTATTTCTTGAACTCATATATCAATCAACAACAAATGAAGACTTCGACGTTCACCCATGGCAAAACGAAGACCCGAATCCCGAACGTCAATATGAATGGATAACTCGTGAAAGCGGGATGACTTATCGTCTCCCAACACAAGAAGACATTGATGGAGAGGAACGGGTAGAGAATTTTAGAGAATTATTAATCAAGCTTCTGTCGAACAGAGAGAGCCAAACCAAAGACAACAAGAAAATTGTGGAATTGAACAACCTTTTGCTTGAACAGAAAAGTTATAGAGACAACCTAATGAAATCTTTTGCCGGTTTCACTAGCGGTATTATCCCAAAAGAATTCTTAGAGGTAGTTAGCAAAACAGAAGCGAATATCAATGACATTGAACAAAACCTTGCAGAATTACAAACACAAATAAATATCAAGAAAACCACCATAAACATTTACTCGGAAAACGACATAATTGATTTGTATAAAACAGAAGATGGCCGTTTAAAAATAAATCAATTCTTTGTTGCTAATGACATCACTTTCAAATTCAACTTCGACAAAACCACAAGAACTTTGTTCGCTAAGATTTTCCAGAATGGCTTTGAAATTGACCGAGTAGCAAAACAGTTCAGCCTACACAATCCACTTAAAGAGTTTGGCATCAACAATCTCAACGAATACTTTAATTGATACCATCACAATCAAAGTAGGCTGCCTAATCAGGTGGCCTTTTTTGTGCTCGCTTGAAAATAAAACAATTCATGGTAACTTGTAGTTAAACAACTCAAATACTTAAAGTATGAGTTTTTATCAACCCGCTGATGAAATCCTCACACTTTCCTGCGGAAAGACGCTTCGCTTGCGAGTATTTCACGGGTTCCTGCCGGAAGGGCAGAAGCAAACAGCAAAATACAACAACCTATGAGGACTAAATGAATGAATTAAAAAATACCACTATGCTATGGAAGAGAATGAACTACTCCGCCCAGCAGGGCAGAGTAAAAAAGACTGCCGGATTGTCTCAATTAAAGAGTTCACTTAATCACAGCCTCCGCACTGTGATGAAGAAAGAGCTCGAATTCAATCAAGACCTGTCTCACCGCAATTTCATCATCCACAACAACAAGATGATTAGACTTGACAGTCTCACTCTTGAAGACAGGCAGGGGCTTGTCAATGAGATAATGTCATCGGTTCAGAGTGACATAGGCACACATGAAGACCTATCAAAACTCAAAGACGACCGTTCAAAATACGCCTACAAGCTTAAAAAGCTGTTAGCCAAGGCTGACGAACCGGAAGCCCTCAAAAACCTTCTAACGAGTGTTCTGGAGGCCCAAAGCAGTCCCCTTTCCCCTTCCCTTGTCGATCAAATTGATTTGATAGGCGTTAAGCGAGCAAGTGACAAAAAGAAGGCCATAGGTACCTATATAGAGCTACACAATAAGATTATTGCACTCGGCAACAACTCATTACACAAAAGCAAAACAGTTGTGCAGGAATGCTTTTTCAAATTCCCAACAAGAAACAACATAAACGAAGTTAGGCCGGTTGACTATTTACGTATAATTTACGACTTCCACAAGAAGCACCTACCTGAATACGACATAAAAACCTGTGTATTTCATGGCGATGAAGTATTAAGTCAGAGCCAAATAAATACTGGCGTGCACCCACACATCTTTATATCTGGAAAGAACTCAAAGACTGGTCAATATGACTTGGTGCAAGCTCAGCTTGATTTAGTTAATAGATATCTAAAAAGCAAGGGAGAGCCAGCAATTGAAAATAGCTCATTCAAAGCATCACAGAAAATAGGCGAAACTTACCAGTGTCTTGTCTATGGATATGTTAACAAAAGGTTGAAAGAATTTGGCTACAACATCGAAGCGTCCATACATGAGAAAACAAAGGAGCACAAAGAAAAACTTGAAGCAATAGCAAAAGACGCTCACAAGGCCAAGATAATGAGGGGCTTTAATTTATTATCACAAACTGAGTCGGCGATTGCTGACGCTGAAAAACACATACAAGAAATAAAACCTATTCTGGAAGAAAGCAGAGCAGATAACAAAACACTTCAAGAAGATAATGAAAATCTCAAGACCGAGGTTAAGGCGAACACTACAACACTCAACAAACAGAAAAGAGAAATTGAGAAGGGCGTCAATGAGCTAAAAAGCCTTGATGATAGATGCAAAAAAACTTTGAAAAACTACCAAAAACTTGAAGAGGCAATCAAGAACAGCCAAGACAAATATCAAGCAATCCAAGATGTTGACATAGCTATTGATGTCATTGCTTTCCGACAAAGTGAGAAAAGGGACATACGAATGGCCTTTTATGCTTACAAAGAAAAGAATTTAGACGCATTGAAGCAGATGACACGAAAGGAGAGGATCGACTTCTTAGAAGCGAATGCCGAACGTTTTAAACGTGAACAACTGGATGCTTTAATATCTACACGCCTTACTTTTGGAGAAAAAACAAGCCTTGCGATTCACGACACTACGCAGGCTATTAAATCTGCTACTAATAAGGTTAGTGCAAGGGTTTTCGGCCCTTGATTTGACTTTATCAAAAAAAATGATACAACATAAGAAAAGGTGAACCCCGAATGTAGTTGCATTCAGGGTTCGGCGTTGATACTGATAGCAGCAGTTTCAACTTGTAATTTAAGTTATATCACATAATTTCATATCTTCAAGTCTCTCCTGCGTAAAAATCACATAACCATAATAAATTCAGTATTCACGCCTGCGTTCAATGTAGGAAATTCAAGAGATTGTTCCGTTGTAGCAGCCTAGATGAATAGAACGGGGATGTTAGGCAATTCATCAGCCCACTAGCCGTGTATGAAAATACATGTTGAACAGGGTGCCAGCGTGGCGTAAATAGCTTGTATAGCCACTAAGTGTTCAATGCTTAAACTTAGTATTTGAGAATTTAAGCCCTGAGAGTAAAACTCAAAAATCAGGTAAGGCGTCACTTGTTTTTTAGACAAAAACGAGGAAGACTAGCTTTGCCTGAGAAAGCAAAGGCGTAGCCTGCTTTCGCAGGCAATGCTGGAATTAAAAAACAAAGCGAAAACCCCCTAGGGTTTTCAAGACACGCACATATACACACACACACACACACACACATACACACACACCCACACCCACAGCCACAGCCACAGCCCCCACGAACACACATCCGCCAAGCCAATACTATCTAAAACCTTCAAAATCGGCTCATTATCGAGTGCTTAACATTTGCTTGGCACTTTGGGTATCAAAAACTAAAACAGAACTTTAAATGACCCATTTTGATTATCACATCAATCTAAAAGTACCGCTTCTTTTAAAAATATTTTGTCCAAAACTTCTTGGCTGTTTTTTGATGTTTTTTTAGATAGTGGAAAAATGGCAACTCAAAAAAAGGCCGTTTTTAGAGGGGGTAATATTTTTCCTTTACTATAGTTCACAAGAAACATAATCGGCGGTTTTTGACCTAATTCCACGAACGCACTAAAAAAGTGCATGCTATTTTTTATATGTTTTCATATCATTTTTTTGATATTTCAATTTTCGAGAAGTTTGTTTTATGGCTTAAATTCAACAAAAGAACGTGTCAATAGTGAGGTGAAAATATTTTTTAGGTCGGACGATAATGATGATTTATGGTTGGACCTTAATCAAGTGCTTTATACTAAAATTTATATAGGCTCATTTTTAACGCTTGGACAAGTCCAACCGTTAAAAACAAGCTTGACGACAGACCACTATCCTAACGATTTTTTCTCCGGGCAGTTTTTTGTTGCTTATTACTTTTTTTCTTCTGCCTTCTTAGCTTCGACAGCTCAGTTTCTTCGGTCTTAATCGTGTATTTCAAAATAGCTGATTTAATGTTTTTCAAAAGCCCCAGTTCTTCTCGCAAGAACCTTGCATTCTGGAATTCTTCTTCTGTCCACTCATTCGTATGGACATAAATCAACTCTTCGCTTGCACCCTTATTATTAACTGCGTCCACTGCGATTCCAACTATCGTCTCAAACTGTGGAAACGCATCTTTGCAGGCCATGCAATAGGATGTAATCATCGCTTTGCGATGCTCACGGTATTCGGCATAATCCTTTTGCAGCTCTGAAAATTTAAGAACTAACCATACATAACCTATTTCCGGGTTCGTGGGCGACCCGCAAACTCGAACTCTCGGGCGTGTCTCACTGGATGGGAATGGCTTCCGGGTAACATCCAAAAATGCGTCAGACAGGGTGGCACGAGCCATTCGGCTTTCGGCTGCCATATATTTTAATACTGTAATTTCCTCATCATAATTTTTACCATTTGTTTCGTGCCATTTTCCAGTGAACGCGGCACCACCCATCAACTCAATACATCTATCCCAGAAGTAGGAGGTTCGACCTATCTCCTTCAACAGCTTATATTCTTCTGTTTTCCTATGCCCTTCATAAAATCCAGTTTGAACGGCTAAAATCTCATCTTTCCGTTGTTTTGGTATTATGAACTTAGGGGAACTGATGTGTTCCGAGTCCTCTCTACTTGAAAGGTAATAACCCAATAGCTCATCTTCTCCCGGAGCGACTAAAAGCATTCCGGCGTTTATTAAATCTTCTTTTTGTGACAAATAATCCGTAAAGTCTTTGATGGTGTCTAGTTCATCGAAAACCTTATCGATACTTTCCTCATCAAAGAAATGCACGTACCCTTTTTTTGAGTCCGCTGTCCCAATCATGAATGGGTTTTCAAAATGGTCCTTACCAACAATATCGGGCCTAATGAATAAAGTCCCGCTATCATCTTTGTAATACTTTTTTGAATGCTCTGTGATTCCGCGTGCCACAGCAATTCTATGGACTTTCATCGTATTTTTATCAGGTATAGCTATAGGGAATTTCTCGGAACATTCTTTATCGAGAAATATCCTATGCGGCATTTGCTTGATCCATTTTTCAGCCCGATAGGTAGAATAAGCCGATTTCAAAAATGCCCGATCTACCCAACGACGCCAGCCCACCTTAATATCATCCGTTGGCCTATATTCAATCTGTCCTTTATCCGAAAAAATAAGAACGTGATTGCCAAACACAACCAACAAGTCACACAGCTCTTCTCCTTGACCCTTTCGCTGACCTTTTTCATCTATCTTTAAACCTTCATCGGTATAAACATTTGCAAAAGACCAGAGTGACAAAAATGCTTTATCACCTAATTTAGCAAGGAGCTTTTCAGACTTATTGAATGTTTCCGATTTCTTTATATTTCTCATGAAGGTCTCAATCCATAGAGGTCTGCTTCATCTTACCAGTCAAGCAGCTAGGCAACATCATTGAGCCAGTATAAATGTGTGATAAATACCCCTACCATTCGAATCGGGCGAAATCGTTATCGCCCGGGCCAAGGACCGGGTGCGTTTTCCGGCGCGCTTTCAGTTGGTGGCAGCGATGAACCCCTGCCCCTGCGGCTATTTTGGCGACCCCAGCGGCCGCTGCCGCTGCAGCCCCGAGCAGATCCAGCGTTACCGCAACAAACTGTCGGGCCCGCTGCTGGACCGCATCGACCTGCACCTGACCGTCGCCCGCGAGAACACCGTGCTCGGCAACCAGCCCAGCGGTGAAAGCAGCGCCAGCGTGGCCCAAGTGGTGGCTGAGGCGCGGGAGCGCCAGCAATGCCGCCAGGGCTGCGCTAACGCCTTTCTCGACCTCAAAGGCTTGCGCCGCCATTGCGCGCTACCGCAAGCCGATCAAACCTGGCTCGAAACCGCCTGCGAACGGCTGACCCTGTCACTGCGCGCCGCCCATCGCCTGTTGAAGGTGGCGCGAACGCTTGCCGACCTGGAGCAGCTCGATGCCATTACCCGCGCGCATCTGGCCGAGGCGTTGCAGTATCGGCCGGGGTCCTGAGTGCAGGTGGTAGCAGCAGGAGGGCCGCCACCAAGGCCACACAAGCGCCGACCACAAATGGCGATGCCGCGCCGAGCACCGGCAACGTTGGCACCAGCGTGCGGTCGAGCGAGCGGCTGGCGAACAGCTCGGCCCAACCTTGGCATACCGCACCCGCCAGCACCGCCACAGCGGCCACCACCCACGGGCTGCGGTGCAGGCGCATGGCAGCGCATACCCCGCCAATGAACAAGCCCGGTAGCCCGTAGGTGACCAAGCCGCCAAGCATCAGCAACATGGCCAGGCTGCAATAGATCGCCACCGCTTCGGTAGGCCTGCCCGTCAGTAGCGCCGACAACAAGCCACCAAGTACCGCCGCGAGCCCTGTAAGGGATGGCGCGCACACAAAACCCAGCACTACCCGCCGAGTTGGATAATCCCGCTCCATCACTGATCCGCTGCCGGCAAAGATGGCTTGCGCGGCAACAGCAAAAATCCCATCACCAGCGACACGCCAGCGGCGAGCACGGTCGGGGTGGCCTGCTCCAGTACCGGCAGCGTCGGGATCGCCCTGTCGGTATCGATCAGGATGCGAAGCAATTGGCCCCACCCGTAGCCCACAGCGGCGCCTACCAGGCTCAGGCCAGCCAGCGCGGCCAGGGTGCGGCGCAAGCGCAGCACCACGCACATCACCCCGATCAACCCGGCAGGCAGGCCGTAGTACAACAGGCCGAACAGCATGAACAATGTGCCGAAGTTGAAATAGAACGATGGCTCTTCAGTGGTACCGGTGGTGACCAAGGACGCCAACAGATCGCCTACTACCAGGGCCAACCCCATCAGCGCCGGGGCGAAGACGAACCCGGTGATCACCTTGCCACGCGGGTAACCGTTTTTGCTGGTCATGGCACACACCCTTGCCCGGACGAATAGTTGAGCAGCTTGCAGCCATATTTGATGCGGGAATCGTAATTCAGGATTTCAATGCCGCCGGGCATGGTCTGGTAGTCCTGAAGGGCGCCCTTGACCAGCCCGTTATCGGAATTGGTCATATCCTTGGACCTGTTCACGAACCAGGTGCGGTCCTTCAGATACTTCTCATGCACCGGCTGCAACACCCGCTGCTCGTTCTTCAACTGATTGATGTCCCACTGCACGGGGTCTGCGCCATTGTTGTACAACGACTTGAAGTTGTCGAAGCCTGCCTCGATCAGCGCGGCGCCCGCAGCTTCCCGCCATTCATAGATTTTCGGCGCATGGTAGCCGGTCAATGTCACTGCGCCGGCAAGGAACGACAGCGACGAACCGTGCCCGTCCGCACCAAGCCCCGTCCAGCCCGCACGCGATACCAGCTCTGCGCCATAGAACCATTTGGCCCCGGAGCCGAGGTTGAACTCGTACTTGTCGCTGGCACCGAAGAAGTCGGCGCGGTTGTCGATGCTATTGACGTAAAGCGGGAAGACGTCCTTGGCATCCTTACCGTTGTACAACTGGTCGAAGGTGACCCCCGAAGAGCGGCCAACATCGCTGTTCATGTAGTCCCAGGCATCCTGCATGGCGACATACTTGATCGCCGTGGTCATGGCGTTACGGCAAGCATCACTGCTCGGCGCCACAGTGCACAAGGACTTCATTTCTTTATCGAGCATCTTGCTCAGCGCTTCGGCATCATTGATTGCCTTCTCTTTCTGCGCCTGGGTCGAGCAGGTATCACCGGCCAGGCACGCTTTGACCTCGTCCATTTTCTGGTGGGTGAGGTAGTTGTACTGGGTCGAGTTGGCCGCCACCCAAGCGCCAGTCTGCAGGTTCTTCGCATCGTCGCCCTGGGTTGACGCCACCAGCACGCCGATCACCTGGGAGTTCATGGTCAACAGGCCTTTGCGCTTGGTGTCGTCCATGTCGGCGTATTGCTTGGCCAAGGTATCGACCAGCGCCTCGTTGACCCCAGCTGCCAGCGCACCGGTGCGGAAGTCGCCACCGGCCGCTTCTGCCGCCAGGCCGCCCATTACCGCGTGCATGGCGACCTTGCTGACGCTGCCGTTCTTGATGTCCCAACGGTCCGGGCTGCTTACATCGCCGATCAGGTTGAACCCGGCCGCAGCAAAGCTGTTGGCCAGGCTGCTGCGCAGCGCATCACTGAACGAACTGTCGCCGCCCAATGCACGGTCGAGCACAGTCGAGGTGCCGTTTTGCAGCAACTGGTTGCCGGCAAAGCGGCCCATGCCTTCAAGCGATGCCAGGCCGCCAACAGGCGCCACCGGCGCGGTGTCGGGCACAACGCCTGGGGCGCCGGTTTCGGTGCCGACCCAGCTGTCATACACCCCAGCGGTCAGGCCGGCGGTGATGCCGGTGACCAGGTAGCCCCGCACCGCATCCTTGGACGTGACGTCCTTGAGCACCAACTCCAGGTTGCCCTTGTTGTTGATGGTGCTGACCGCAGCGCTGCCGGCAGCCGAGGAAATCACTGCCGTGGCCGCCACGTTGGCCCAGCCGGCAGCGGTGGTCGCGGTGGCCGCTGCCCATACCGAGGTGGTGGCAGCGGCGGTCCCGGCGGCCGTGCCAGCTGCGGTACCTGCGGCAGCGGCGCCTGCGGTTGCGCCCGCGGTTGCCCCGCCGGCACCGGCCGCACCGGCTACCAAGCCGCTGGCCGCGCCTGCGGTGAAGTAGGCGACCACAATGGCGATCACCATTGCCGCTGCGCCGCCGAGGCTGGAATTGTTGTACTTGAACGAGTCGTGGACTTCCTTGACCCGCTTCCAGTCAACGTCGCCGCGCTGCTCCATGTCCTTGAGCCAGGCCATGCTTGGGTCAGCCTGCACCATCGCGTCGATGGTCTGGCTGACCGACTGCTGGTTGACCTCCTTGAGGTCGATGGAAAGGCCGTCGACCGCCTTGACGATGATGTCGCCTCGGGCGCCAAGCTGGCTCTGCAGCACGGTTTCGTCGGTGTTGCCCTTGCCCTTGGAAGACTGCCAGACCACGCTGCTCTTGCTCTTCTCGTGGCTTTCCTGGTCGAGGTCCTTGACCGCCTCGAAGGTGATCGCGCCGCCGCTGTCGAGCAGCAGCCCACCGCCACTGTGCAAGTTGGCGCGCTGGTAGCGCTGGTCGCCACCGCTGGCCAGCACCAGGTCGCCACCCGTGGTGATCTGGCTGCCCACTGCTCGCACCTGGGTGACTTCGTCGCGGCGGGTCTTCTTGCTGCCCCAGGAGCCTTTCTTCTTCATGTCGTAAAGGTGGTAGGTGGTGTTCTGCCCCGCCAGCAGCTCCAGTTGCTTGCCGGCATACAGGTACGCCTCGTTGCCGGCTTTGAGCTGGCTGGCCATCACCAGCAGGTTGCCATCGGCGAGCACGCCAAGGTCGCCACCGGCTTCGATGACGGTCGCTTGCTGCTGCAGGCTGCTGTCCTGGCGCTCGACTTTCTTGCCGCTGCGCTTGTAGCGGTACTCGCTGCTGTCTTCGTTGGCGGCAGCGGCGAGGGTGATGTCCTTGCCGGCGCCCAGGGTCACGTCGCCACCGGCCTTGACCTTGCTGGCGATGATCGCCAGGTTTTCTGCGGCGCTGGCGGCCAGGTTGCCACCCACACTGACGTCGCTGCCGTGCTGCGTGGTCTGGGTGCTGTTCCAGTAGTGGCGCTTGTCCTGGCGCAGGCGATTTTGCTCTTCGACCGCCGAGGTGATGATCAGGTCGCCGCCCGCCTTCAGCTCGGCGTTGCCGCCCGCCTGCAAGCGCGAGCCGACGTTGAGCAGGTCGCCACCGGCCTGCAACTTGAGGTCGTTGCCGGCCTCGATCACCGACGCCTTGCCGACCACGCTGGTGGTCTGCGCGTAGCCCTTGCCGCTGAGGGTCTGCTGGCTGACGCTGCGCTCGTTGATGATGTCGCCGGTGATGGCCACGGCGCTGACGTCCTTGCCGCTGATAACACCGGCCTGGGCGTTGTGGATGCTTTGCGTGGCCAGCAGTTGCAGGCGCTGGTCGGCCTGCATCAGGCCGGTGTTGAGGATGCCGCTGGCGCTGGCGTCGAGGTTGGCGCTGGCGCGCAAAGTGCCGCTGTTGCTCAGCGAGCTGCCGCCGATCAAGGTCAGGTTCTGGCCCTGCATCAGCGCGCCGGTTGGCGCCAGGCGGTCACCGGCCTGGGCCAGGTATACCACCGGGGCCAGCACGCGCTGGCCGTTCACCTCGCGCTCTTCGAGCCAGACGATATCGTGGGTCAAGGCCGCGACCTGCTCGGCCGACAGGCCCACGCCCAGCGCCAGGTTCAGCGCCTCCTTGCTGGCCACGGCGTTGTCCATCAGGTAGCGGAACTGCTCCTCGTCACTCTTGAAGCCATCGAGCAGGCGCTTGCCGGTGCGCGCGGCCACCGCCTGTTCGATCAGGCGCTGTTCGTACAGGCCGTCGCCCAGGCGGCGTTGCGCCTGATCGGGGTCGAAGCCCAGTTGGCCGAGCATGTAGTCGGAGCTGACAAAGCGGCCCAGGTCGGCGAATGCCGGGTTGGTTTCTACCAGGTAGTTGTGGCCAGGGTTCTGCACCACCTGGAACAACCCGTGCTCGCCACCCGGCAGGCTGAAGCCCGGCAGCCCCAGCGGGTCGACCGCCTGCTGCGCGGTGTCGGCAGGCAACTGCGGGTTGAGGCGAACCACCAAGGTGTCGGTGGCGCTGCCCACGCCTGCGTCAAGGCCTTTGCCGCTGCCGTCCTGCGGCGCCTGATGGGCAAGCACGGCGGTGTTTTCCAGCGGCTGGCTGGCCTGAATATGCACATTGCCGCCGGCCTGGATGATCGCTGGGGCCGCGATGCCGAGCGGGGTTTCACGCTGCACATCGGTGACCAGGTTCCAGCGCTCCAGCGCGGTCGGCATGGGCGCAGGTTCGGTCAGGGCGTTGTACGGGTTGATCCAGGCTCTGCGGAAGCGCTTGTCGGTACCGTCGGTGATGCGCCCGGTGTTGAACGTGCGCTCACGTTCCACTGTGGCAAACGCTGCACCGAGGTTCTCAAGGGTGGTGGCTTCGATGCGGATGTCACCACCGGCGCTCAGGGTGCTGTAGTGGTTTTTCACCGCGCCGCCGATCAGGGTCAGGTTGGCGCCGCTGTGGATTCGCGAAGCAGCCGAGTCCGCCAGCACGCGGGTTTCGAATCGCTCGGTGGCGATGTAATCGACGTTGTGGTAATCGCCGCTGCAGTCGTAGCACTTCACATCGACGCGGCCAGCGGTCTGCACCAGGCCCCAATCGAACACATCCTTGCGGTTATCCAGGCGCGCCGCGCGGATATTCAGGTTGCCGCGTGATTCGATACTGCCAGACAGGTTTTCCACAAGGGTCAGTGCGCTGCCAGCGTCATCACGGGCAATGTCCAGCGCGCCCAGGCTGTAGATATCGCCCAGGCGGTTGGTCAGGCTAGCAGTGCGCAGGGCCATGTCGGCGCCGCTGAAGATCAACCCGCGCTCGTTGCGCAAGGCATCAGCTTGCAGGCGCAGGGCGCCGGCGCTGCCGAGGGTGCCGAAGTTTTGCAGGCTGGCGGCTTTGGCCAGCAGGCTGTCCTTGGCGGTGATGCTGCCTTGGTTGCTCATTACCCCGGTGGTCACCAACTCGGCTGACGCGCCGGCGCGAATGTCGGCAGATGCACCGAAGCTCGCACTGGCGGCCTCGAACAGCAGCTTGCCCAGGCTGTGCAAGCTGCCGTTGCCGCTGTAGTCGCCGCTCAGGCGCAGTTGCAGCGCGCCGTCGGTGGCGATCAGGCCGTCGTTGACCCAACTGCCGCCGGTGGCGACGATGTCCTGGCGCGAGACCAGCGCACCGCTGCTGGTTTGGGTGAACTGGCCGATGTTCAGGGTCAGCCGCTCGGCCTGTAGTTCACTGGTGTTGGTCCAGCTCGCGGCATCCACGGTCAGTTCGCCATTGCTGATAAAGCGCCCGCCCGCCTGGCCGAGGTCGGCCAGGCCCAGGGTGAAGCCTGAGGTGCCCAGGTGGCGCAGGGTGCCGCCTTGGTTGGTAAGGCTGGCGCTGGTCAGCTTGAGCCCGGCGTTGCCCACCTCGACCAGGCCGGCATTGTTGTTGAACAGGCCGTCCACTTGCAGTTGGCTGCTGCCATTGCTGCTCAGTGCGCGCAGGCGGCCTTCGCTGTTGGTCAGGCTGCCAGCGGCCAAGGTCAGGCTCTGCGTGGCTTCGACCAGCCCTTTGCTGTTATCCAGCGCGCCGCTCAGGGCCAGGTCGATGTTGTCCGCCGCCAGCGTGCCGCCTTGGTTGTCCAGGCTGGCGCCGTCGACCTTGAGGGTGTGCTTGGCAAGCATTTCACCGGCCTGGTTGGCGACCGCGCCCCCCGTGATGGTGAGGTTTTTCTGCGAAATGATCTGGCCGTTGGCGTTTTCCAGCCGCTCGGCCTTGAGGGTGCTGGTGCCGGCGCTGACCAGCTTGCCACCGTTGTTATCCAACGTTTTCACGTCGGCATCGAGGGTGCCATGGCTGACCATCTGGCCGCGGTTGGTCACCCGTTCAGCCCCCAGCAGCAACCTACTGTCGGCCACCAACGTGCCGTCGGCCTTGACCCCGGCTTCGACCACACCGGCGTTGTCCAGCGCGCCGCCTTTGACCTCGACCTGCTTGCCCGCCGCCAGGCTCTTGCGCACCACTGTCGTGTCGCTGGCCTGAACCGTGGCCTTGTTGCCGGCATAGGTGTCTTCGCCCAGCTCGATCCGTTGCGCAGTCAGGTTGATGTCACGGCTGGCGGCGACGCGGGCCATGTTGAGCTGGCCATTGGCGTCGATCTGGATATCGCCTGCGCTGGCCGCCATGTCGCCGGCAAGCTTCACGCCCACGCCTTTCTCGGTGCCCACCAGGCGGATGGTGTTGGCGTACATGCCGCCCAGTGCCGAGCTGTCGATGGCCAGGGACGGTTTTTCGCGGCCATCATCGGCCTTGGCGGTGGCGGCCAGGGTGTTGGCGTCGACCTCGTTGCGCCCGGTAATCACGTTCAGTTCGCGGGCATGCAGCTCGGCGTTGATCTGCGTGCTGCGGGTGATCAGGTCGAACTGGTCGACATTGCCCGCATTCAGGCCCCGACCTTCGATGGCAATGGCGCCGCCATCGACGTCGAAACGTTGCAGGCGGCCATCATCGAGCACCGGTTTACCGGTGGTGAGGGTGACCCGCGGCGTGTTGATGAAGCCGCAACCGTCGCAGGAAATGCCGTGCGGGTTGGCCACGATCACCCGCGCCGAGCGCCCGGCAACTTCGGTGTAGCCCTTGAGCTGGGTGGAGTTGGCCCCCGTCACCTCGTTGAGGATCACCCGCGCGCTACCGTTCTTCAGGTTGGCGTTGCCATTGACGTACCCACCCAGCTGGGTCTTGGTCAGCGTCTGGCTGTTGTTGAGGATCAGGCCCTGGCTACCGACGTTGTAGTCGTTGAACTTGTTGTGCGACAAGCCGCTGCCGTTGGGCGTGGCGATGTTGACCACAGGCACGCCGTTGTTGGCCTGGCCCACGCTGGTATTGCCACCGGCGCCACGGTCAACCGCCAGTTGCGCCGCCGTCGCCAGCACCGGGTTGAGTGTCAGCACGCCTGTCAAGGTCAGGGCGATATGCTTGAACAGGGGACTACGCACGTCCATGTCGGTACTCCAGGCGGCCATCCGGCCGGCTTGTCAGAAAAACACGTCGAATCGGAAATACACCGGGCGCTCACCGCGCTCCAACGCATCAGGGCGCTCCAGCGAGCGGGCAAAGCTGACCGACGCCGCCACGTTTTCACCCCGGGCGGCCAGCTCGATGGCGTTGCCGGACATGCGCCCGGACTCGCCCTTGTTGTAGCGCCCGTGCTGAATCACACCGACGTCATAGGCAAAGGCCACGCTGTATTCGTGAACGAACGGGCGTAGCGGCTCCCAGGTGACGGGCCGGCGCCAGCGCAGTTGGTTACGCCAGTAGCCGCCGCTGTCGCCAGACAACGACTCATCCTGAAAACCACGCACCGAGGCCAGCCCGCCAATGCTCACGCGCTGGGGGCTGTACAGCACGTCTTCACTTTTTTGCCCGTAGGCGAGGCTGTCGAAGCTGAAGGCTTCGCCCCACAGCGCGAACGGCTGCAGGTAGCTCAGGGTCAGGGTGTACTTGTTGTAGCGGGCAACCGGCGCGCCGCCACGGGGGTTGCCCTCGCCCTGGGCGTCGAAAGCGCCGATCCCGCGTTGCCAGCCGATATCGCCGTTGACGTAGGCGCTGCCGATACGGCGGCCATGGTTGAAACCCACCTGCATTTCGCTGAGGCGGGTACTGGAGGTGTCGATGCGGTTGCCGAGGATGAAATTGTTGGTGCGCAGGTGGCTCAGGCCCAGGGTCATGCCGGTCTTGCTCACCCCGTCGCGGTGCAGCACGCGGTCGGCGCGCAGGCTGTGGATCTGGCTGTCGCCATCGAATTCGATGTCCGGGCCGTTGTCCTTGAGCACGGTGCGGTAGTAGCTCTGGCTGTAGCTGTAGCTGAGGTTCCACCAGCCATAGGGCACTTGGTACATCAGGCTCTGGCTGTGCGAATGGCGGTCATGGTCGCTGACGGCATCACCGCTGGCGCGCAGGCTGAGTTGGTCGGCCAGGCCCAGCGGGCTGTCCCACTCCAGGCCCACGCCCCATTGCTGCTCGCCGGTACTCTTTTGCCCGTCGTTGTGGCGGCTCAGGGCCACGCGCCAAGGCTTGTCGCGTTCGCCTTGCAGGCCAACGCGGCTGCCACCGACCGCCTCGCCCGGCAGCAGCTCCAGCTGCGCAGGGCGCGAGGGCAAGCGGTTGAGCTGGTCGACCAGTTGCTCCAGCTCGCGCAGGTCGAGCGGCTCGCCCACCTTGCCAGGGAAGGCCATGGCCAGTTCCCGGTCACTGGCCATCGCCGAGCTGTCCAGGCCTTCCAGGCGCCCTTCGACCACGACGATGTTGAGCACGCCGGTGGACAGGTCCTGCTGCGGCAAGTAGGCGCGGGAAGTGACGTAGCCACGGTCGATATAAGCAGTGGTGACCGCCTTGAGCACGTTGTTCAGTTGCCCGGCGCCCAGGCACTGGCCGACAAAGGGCTGCAGCAGTTGCTGCTGCTCGGTTGGGCTGAGCAAGGTGACGCCTTGCAGGCGGATCTCGCCGATCTCGAAACAGCGCTGGTCATCGGCTGGGGCCAACGGTTGCGCGGGGGCTTCACCGGGCAGTTGGCGCAACTCGTCCAGGCGCTTTTTCTGCTCGTCGAGCAGGCGCTGCTGGCGGTCGCGAATCAGGTCGCGGTCGCCGGGAGTTTGGGCCAGGGCCAGTGTTGGAATAAAAAGAGAGAGGCAGACGATGAGTCCACCGAAACGGGCAAACATGCCTTCAGTCCCTTGAATAGCATTTGTGTAGGAAAATTCGCGAGGAATTAGACACTAAGAAGTTTGAACTACGAGATAGTTCCAAGTGCGGGGGATAAATTGTTTAGATATCAAAGTGCCGGTATTGGTAATATTGTTTTGATATTATTTTGATTGCCGGCGTGCAGACTGCGCGGTCTGGTGTAGGAGCGGCCTTGTGCCGCGAAAGGGCTGCAAAGCAGCCCCGGCGATAGTGCAGGTGGCTAACATCCTGGGGCCGCTACGCGGCCCTTTCGCGACGCAAGGCCGCTCCTACACGAGACGGCGCGAAGTGCAAAAACGCCGGGGCAGGTTAAAAACCATCACTTGGCCAACGCCACCGCCACCGCCTCAAGCAACGCCTCTTCAGTGAACGGCTTGCCCAGGCACGCAATCGCGCCCTGCCCCAGCGAGGCATCGCGCGCCGCGGGGTCCCAGTGCGCCGACATACAGATCACCGGCAATGTACAACCCAGCCGGCGCAGCTCGCGCTGGATATCCTGGCCGCTGCGGCCAGGCATCTTGAGGTCGACCAACGCACAGTCCGCATCATGCGCCTGGGCCGATGCCAGAAAGGTATCGCCATCGGCGAAGGGGTAGGCCTCGAACCCCGCCGAGCGCAGCAGGTTGGCCAGGCTTTTACGCACCGAGGCATCATCGTCGACAATGCACACTCGCACTTTGTCGCGCTGCCCCGGCCTGCTCATGCGGCGCCCTGGTCTTCGGCCCGGCCATCGCCTTCAAGCAGCCGATGCATGGCCACCAGTTCCACCAGCGAGCGGGACTGCATCTTGTTCATGATGTTCTTCTTGTGCACCTTGGTCGTCACCTCGCTGGTGCCGATGTGCCGGGCAATCTCCTTGTGCGCCAGCCCCGCCACCACCAGTGCGAACACCTCGCGCTCACGCGGGGTCAGGCGCTGGTACTTGTCGCGCACCTGGCGCGCATGGCGCCACTCGCGCCCGGCGCTGACTGCGCGGGCACGCACAGTGCCCAGCAGCGTCAGCAACTGGTACTCGTCGAAGGGTTTGGTAAGAAACTCCAACGCCCCGGCGCGCATGGCCTGGACGGTTAGCGGGATGGTGCCGTAGCCGGTCATGAACACGATTGGCCACGGCAGGTCGAGCCGGCGCAGCGCCCGCTGCAACTCAAGCCCGGACGCTGCTGGCAGGTTGATATCCAGCAGCAGGCAGGCATAGGGAGTGTCCCACTGCTGCTCAAGCAACTCTTCAGCCGAGGCATACAAGCGGTGGGGGATATCTTCGGCGCGGAACAGCCGGCCCAGCGCTGCGCGCACCGACGGGTCATCGTCCACCACCAGCACCGGCACGGCCTGGCCTGCGGGCTCCAGCGCGTGGCTGTCGAGCGGGTAGGCTGCACGGCCAGCGGCCAGCACCGAGGTGTCTGGCGCCAGGTCGGCCTGCAACCGATAACCGCGGCGTGGCACGGTCTGGATCACCTGCTTGTCGCCCAGCCACTTGCGCAGCAACGACACCTGCACCTGCAGGTTGTTGTCCTCGACCACGGTGCCCGACCAAACCTGGGTGAACAGTTCATCCTTGCTCACCACCCGCCCGTTTGCGCGCACCAGCGTTGCCAGCACCTCGAACGCGCGGCCGCCCAGCGGGATCGGCTGGCCGTCACGAAACGCCTCGCGTCGCTCCAACGACACCATGGCTTTGCCTATGCGGATCATCGCGTCCTCGACTATCACTGGCTGGGCAATTGCGCGGCCCCGCCACTGTAGGCCGGCACACACGCAGGAACCATTATCCCGAGGGATAACAGGGTGATTTGACTATACACAGCCGCACGCCCCCCGCCGTCTGGCGAGGGGGCCATTACGGTCAGAATGGTTCCCGTTCCTGCCAAGCCGCCGCGCACCGGCTTTGCACGCCTGAGCGCTCCGTATACTCAGGCTCGCAAGCCGTCTGGAGGGGCCATGATGCTCGATGAACGCCTCGTTCTCGTGCCCATCGACAACGATCCGTCGATAGACGAACACTGGCTTGGCCGCTGCACCTCGGTGCCCCTCGGCCAGGAGGGTGAGCTGTGCCACTTTCGCCTGTTCGACGCCGCCCGCCGCCAGGCCTGGATCGCCATTCGCGCCCCGGTAGAATCGCCGGCCGCCTGCCTGCGCCTGGAGCGCGACTACCGGCTGGCGCTGGACCCGGCCTGGGCGGTGTTGCCCGCGGCCTTCGTACGCTCGGCAGAAGGCCCGTTGCTGGTGTATCCGGCGGGCCTGTCACTGGCCGACCTGATCAGCCAGGGCCGCCCTACCCTCGACACCTTCTTGCAACTGGCGGTAAACGCAGCCAGCACCCTGGCCCTCGCCCAGCGCGGCAACGCCCTGCACGGTGCCCTGCAAGCACACCATTTTCTGATAGGCGAACAGGCCCAGGTGCGCATCGGCGGCTGGCGCGCAGAGGCTGCCGAAAGCATCGGCAACCCGCTCGGCAACTGGGCGTACCTGGCACCGGAGCAAGTGTGCCCACACGGCAGCAATACTGACCGGCGCAGCGATATCTATGCCCTGGGGGCGATCCTTTATCAGTGGCTGCTCGGCGAGTTGCCACTGGCCGGGCGCGACACCCAGCACTGGCGCCAACTGCACGCCGGCGTGCAACCCCGCCCTGCTGGCGAGGTAGACCCGACGCTGCCTGCGCCCATCAGCCAGATCCTTGCCAAGGCCCTGGCCAAGGAGCCAGACGCGCGCTACCAGAGCGCCGAAGCGCTGGCCATCGACCTTGCCCATTGCCAGCGGCAATGGGCGGCAAACGCCGATATTGCGCCGTTCACCCCCGGCTGCGCCGACCTGGTACCGGCGGCCGGCGAGCGCCTGTACGGGCGCGATGCCGAACAACAGACCATCGCCCGCCTGCTCGACCCGTTGCGCCGCGACAGTACCGCGCAAGGCCTGCTTGTCAGCGGCGCCACGGGCATGGGCAAGTCGAGCCTGGTGCAGGCATCGCTCAAAGCCAGCGCCAGGGGCTACTGGGCCACAGGCAAGTGCAACAGCCTTGAACAGGCGGTGCCCTACGCGCCGTGGGTCGAAATTCTCGGCACCTTGGCGACCCAGTTGCTGGCCCGCAACAGCACCGACCTGGAGGCCATCGGCGAGCACCTGCGCCAGCGCCTCAAGGGCCGTGACCAACTGCTGGCCAAACTGGCGCCAGAGCTGCAACTGGTCATCGGCGCGAGCGCGGGCTTTCCCGACAAGCCCACGCGCCTGGCGCTGGAAAAAGAACACCACGCCATCGTTGATTTTCTCGAAGCGCTCAGCCCACCCGGCCGGCCGCTGGCGATCTTCATCGACGACCTGCAGTGGGCCGACGACGCCAGCCGTCAGCTGCTGCACGCACTACTGGCACGCCCGCCACGCGGCCTGTTGCTGATACTGGCCCGGCGCTGCGACGACGCGCACCCCACTGCCACGTTCGCTGAGCTGCCGGGCGGCGTGACCGCGCTGCATTGCCAGCGCCTGGCCTTGCAGCCGTTGCCGGTTGCGGCGGTGGTCGAACTGATCTGCACCCGCTTCCACGTCGAGCCAGCCGCTGCGCAGCCGGTGGCCGAGCTGGTGCACGCTAAAACCGCCGGCAACCCGTTTTTCATCCGGCAGATTCTGCGCGCGCTGGTCGAAGACCGCCTGTTTGCCTTCGACACCCACGCCATGCGCTGGGCCTGGTCGCTGGAGGCGGTGGCCGCCCACCGCTATGCCGACAATGTTGCCGACCTGATGATCCAGCGCCTGACCCGCCTGCCGTCCGGCCAGCGCGAGCTGCTGCGGGTAGCCGGCGCCACCGGCGGGCGCTTCGACACGCAGTTGCTGCGCCGCTTGATCACCCAGCCTTGCGAGCGCCTCGACGGCCGCCTCAAGGCGCTGACCGAAGCAGGTTTTCTAGCCGCTGGCGCCCAAGGCCTGGGCTTTGCCCATGACCGCGTGCAGGAGGCCGCCTACCAGCTGACCCCGGCCTGCGACCGCGCCGCACAGCACGCGCGGATTGCCCGGGCCATGTGGCAGATGGGCCGCGAACACCCGCATGAAGCGGTGTTCGAGCTGGCCAACCAGTTGCAGCGCGCAGCACCTGGCAACTTCACTGCCCAAGAGTGCGAAGGCTTTCTGCCGGTGCTGCTCGAAGCCGCTGCGCAAGCCCGCGACGCGGTGGCCCATGAGCAGGCGGCAGGCTTTCTGCAAACGGCTCGTGCGCTGCAACTACGCTGCCCGCACGCCGATAGCCATGCCTTTGCCCTGGCCTGCCTGGCCGCCGAATGCGACATGCTGCTGTCACGCATGCCCCAGGCCGAGGCCGGGATCCGCGACTGCCACCACCATGCCAGCACCGCGCTCGAACAGGCCACGGCATACCGCCTGCAAGCCCGCCTCAAGACCCTGTGCTCGGACTACCACGGCGCCATCGACGATGCCCTGAGTGGGCTGCGCCTGCTGGGCATTGAGCTTGCCAGGGGCAATGACCCGCAGCAGGTTGAAGCGCACTACGCGCGGGTGTGGGCGTTGATCGACGCGCAAGGCCGCCACTGCCTGGAGGCACTGCCACGGGCCGAGTGCGCCGAAGTGCAGGCGGCCATTGCCCTCCTCGCAACCCTGTCGGCGTCGTTCTTCGTACCGGATGATCTGCGGTTTGTGCACCTGGCGCATATCCTCGAATTGTCACTCACCCACGGCGTCGCCCCCGGCAGCACCTATGGCCTGGCCTGGTTCGGGGTGATGTGCGCCGAGCGCTTCGGCGCCTATCACGACGCCCACGCGTACTGCCTGGCCGCCGTCAAACTGATCGAGCGCCACGGCCTTGAATGTGACTTGACCAGCGCCCTGTTGGCCTTGGACCAGGTCAGCGCCTGGACCTCGCCGATGGCGTTCGCCCGGCGCACGGCGCTGGATGCAATGGCGTCGGTGGGGGTCTCCGGCGACCTGGCCATGGCCTGCTATGCGCGCAACCACGCGGTGTCCGACGCCTTGGTGATGGGCCAGCCTCTGCCCGAGGTGGGGGCCGAGATTGCCCAGGGCCTGGCCTGCGTGCGCGGCTATGGCTACCGCGATATCGAGCACATTCTGCTGGCCCAGCACGCCTTCGTCGCCGACCTGAGCGACGGCCCGGGCGCCCGTGGCCGCTGCGAAGAGACCGGGTCGTGCACCACGCGGTTCTTCCAGTGCCTGTTCGCCGGCATGGCGGCGTTTTACCTGGGCGATATCCGCCAGGCCAGCGCCACGCTGGAACGCGCAGGCACCTTGGCATGGGCAGCCCCGGCGCATATCAACCTGGCCGACCTGTACCTGTTCCAGGCCCTCACCCTGGGCAGCCCGGAAGCGGCCGGCACCCAGCAGCACAAGCTTGCGCGCCTGGCCGAGCTGCGCCAGCGTTTCAGCGACTGGGCGCAGTTCAACCCGGCCACCTTCCGCAACAAGGTACTGCTGATCGAAGGGCTGATCGCCCGCCTGCAAGGCGACGGGCTTTCGGCCATCCGCTGTTTCGATCAGGCGCAAATTGCCGCCACTGCCGCAGGCTTCATCCACGAGCAGGCGCTTGCCCACGAGCAACTGGCCGAGGTGTGCATCCCCAGCGGGCTGATTTCGGGCGCCAACCTGCATCTGCGCATCGCCCGCGACTGTTTCCACTTGTGGGGTGCGGCCGGCAAGGTGCGCCAGCTCGAAACCCTGCACCCGTTCTTGCGCACCCAACCCGTACAGGAAACCTTGCGCAGCGGCACGCAGGCCAACCTCGACCTGGAAGCCGGCCTGCAAGCGGCACGGGCGCTGTCGGAGGAGGTGCTGCTCGAAGGCCTGATCGAAACACTGATGGGCCAGTTGGTGCAGCATGCCGGCGCCGACCATGGCGCGTTGCTGATTGTCAGCGGAGCCGAATTTCAGATGGCGGCGCTGGCCGACATTGACGACGACGGCTTGCGGGTCAGCATGGAGCACTGCCAGAAGTTCATGACCCAGGCGCCGCGCTCGATCATCAACGCCACCTTGCACAGCAAGAAAGCGCTGCTGCTGCACGATGCCCAGGCCGACTGCCCGGAGGCCTTCCGCCAGGACCTGCACGCCCGTGGCGCCCGCTCGGTGCTGTGCCTGCCGCTGGTGATCCAGGGCGTGCCGATTGGCCTGGTGTACCTGGAAAACCGCCTGGTGCCCAACCTGTTCAGCGGCCAGCGCCTGGCGATGCTGGAGATTCTGGCTGCGCAAGCGGCGGTGTCGCTGCAGACGGCCAAGTTCTACACCCGCCTTGCCGAAGACAACCAGACCCGCGCACAGATGGAGGCCGAGCTGCGCCGCTCGCGGGCAGAGCTTGCGCGCAGTGCGCACCTGCAGGTGATGAACGAGCTGTCGGTGTCCATCGCCCACGAAATCAGCCAGCCGCTGCTGGGCATCGCCTCCAACGCCGCTGCCAGCTTGCGCTGGCTCAAGCGCGGCAAGCCGGACCTGGACGAGGCCATCGCCGGGCTTGAAGACATACGTGCTGACAGCGAGCGCGCCGCCAACATCGTTCGCGCCTTGCGCGCGCTGGCCAAGCAGGCGCCGATGCAGCTTCAGGCGCTCAAGCTCGACGAGGTGATTGTGCAGGTGGTTCGCCTGGTGTCGGCAGATGCGCACAAGTGTCAGGTGAAGGTGCAGGCGCAACTTGACGCCGAGGTGACGGTGCAGGCCGACCCGGTGCAGATGCAACAGTTGGTGTACAACCTGATCACCAATGCGCTTGAGGCACTGGCCGGCTACCGCAGCGATGGCGTGCTGCGCATCAGTTCGGTGCTGAGCAATGGCGAGGTGCTGGTGCGGGTCGAGGACAACGGCCCCGGCATCGCCGCGGATGCGCGTGAGCAGGTGTTCGAGGCATTTCATACGACCAAGAGCAGCGGCCTGGGCATGGGGCTGGCGATCTGCCGGTCGGTGGTGCAGGCCCATGGTGGGCGCTTGCAGGCACTGGCGTCCGAGCTGGGTGGGTGCTGCATCTGTTTCAGCGTGCCGGTTGCGCAGTAACGGCCCCCGCAGGCCTGTAGGAGCGGCCGTAGCTGGATTCAGCGCGCAGTCAGCGCCGAAT
>NZ_JABWRG010000032.1:0-45294 GCF_014268825.1 Pseudomonas sp. SWRI51
ATCTGTGCACCCACCAGAATCGCTGGGGCTGCTTCGCAGCCCATCGCGACACAAGGCCGCTCCTACACTGACCGCGTAAAACGGCACCTATATAGCGACAAGCCACATTCCTTGAGAGCTGGCGGCAGCCTGCGATGAGGCCACCACAAGCTTGCCCTGAACCTGGAGTCTCCCACGCTCTGTGCGTTACGCCTTGGGTTATTCCGGCGAACGGAAGCTCAGGCTGTAGTTCACCGCCTTCGGCCCAGGGTCGAGTATATCCAGGGCGATGTGGATCGGCGTCTGGCTTGGCATCTCGCCGCGGCCGGCCAGTTCGCCCGACAGGTACTCGCTGGGTTTGAAGCGCCGGCTGGCGATCAGTTGGCCATTGAGGTCGGCAAAGCGCAGTTCGAGCAGCGGGAAGGGTTGGGCGAACGGTGCGCGGTTGTAGATGATCGCGTCGACGATCAGCGCGCCCTTGAAGTCCGGATGGCTGCGCACCACCAGGTTACTGCTTTTGATGCGCGAGATGTCGACGCGGGTCGGCACCTGGCAGCCGAGTGTCGGGCACAATTGCTGGAACCACGGGCGGTACTGGTCCTGGCGGGCCATCTCGTCGAAGTGATACCAGACGTATTGGAAGGCCAGCAGGCCTGCCGCCAACAACGTCAGCGCCCCCCACAGCAGGCGCTTGCCCCAGTTTGGCGCGGGTTTTTCCCAGCCCAGTTGCAGCGGGTCGTCGACCACGTCGACCAGCGGCTCCTTGCGCACCCGCTCGGGCTTGCTGGCAAGGCTGGGTTCCAGGCGGTCATTGTCGCCAGGCTCATCCAGATGGTCGTCGTCATCACGTGCCGACAGGCGCTCACTGCGGACTTCGTCGTCCAACGCCGACAGCCCGCTGACCGGTGGCGGCTCGTCATCGCTGGCCACGCGCTCAGGCGGCAGGTCGAGATCGTCGTCCAGCGGCTGCGAGCGCAGCGGCGGCTCGTCGTCGAGGTCGATGTCGACGGCGCCGAAGGTCGGCTCGGTGCGCGTTTCGACAACCGGCTCGGGTTCCGGCTCAGGCTCAGGCTCTGGCTGTTCAACCAGCACCGGGGCCTGCAGCACCTGCTCTACCGGTTCGAGGTGATCGTCGGTGGCGTTGCCGAACGGTGTGTCGTCCTGCTCGTCGCTGCCGTGCTCGTCACGCCGGGCGTGCAGCTTGGCACTGGGCGTGGGCGCGCGACGGTCGCCGGGGCTGCGCCGCTCAAGGCGCGCCAGTTCCTGGTCGAGGTCCAGGCCATCGAGCGCGTTGGCCGTGTTCGCCCAGTCCCCAGGCGGTGCCACAGGCACGACCGGCGCCTTGGCCTGCGGCGTTTCGGCCGGTGGCAGCGGTGCTTCGGGCGCAACGCCTGCGGCTGCGCGGTTTTGCTCGAGCAACTGCTTGGCCGCATTGAACACCTGCAAGCAGTTGCCGCAGCGCACAACGCCGCGCGCCACGCTCAACTGATGGTGGGTGACGCGAAAGCTGGTCTGGCAATGCGGGCACTGGGTGACGAAACTGTCGGTCATGCGGCGATCCGGGGGTTGTGCAGAAGTTGAGTCTAGTCAGGCCTGGCGACGACGGCCACTGATCCGTACCCAGCCGTCGCGCACGACAATCGGGTCCAGGTCAAAGTCGGCGGTGTAGGCGGCTGCCACTTCTTCGCCTTGTTCGGCAAGGATGCCCGACAGCGCCAGCAGGCCACCTGGGCGGACCAGGCCGGACAGCTGCGGTGCCAGAGAGACCAACGGGCCGGCCAGAATATTGGCGACCAGCACGTCGGCCTGCATGGCGGGCATCTGCTCAGGCAGGTAGAGGTCGAACGTGTCGTCGGCGATACCGTTGCGCTGGGCATTGTCACGGGAGGCTTCGATGGCCTGCACGTCGATGTCGGTACCGACCGCTTTAGCGGCGCCCAGCAGCAGCGCAGCGATGGCCAGAATGCCCGAACCGCAGCCGAAATCCAGCACCTGGGTGCCGTCGAGCTGCTGGCCGTCGAGCCATTCCAGGCACAGTGCGGTGGTGGGGTGGGTGCCGGTGCCGAACGCCAGGCCCGGGTCGAGCAGCAGGTTGACTGCGTCTTTCTCCGGGGCCTCGTGCCAGCTTGGGACGATCCACAGGCGCTGGCCGAAGCGCATGGGCTGGAAGTTGTCCATCCAGCTGCGCTCCCAGTCCTGGTCTTCGATGACCTCGGCCTGGTGCTCGGGCAGCTCGGCGCTGGTCAGCAGGCGCAGGTGGGCGAATACCGCCTCAGGCTGGGCATCGGCCTCGAACAGCGCCAGCAGGTGGGTGTTCGACCACAGCGGCGTGGTGTTGAGGTCTGGTTCGAAGATCGGCTGGTCTTCGGCGTCCATGAAGGTTACCGATACCGCACCCACTTCAAGCAGGGCGTCTTCGTAGGTTTCGGCTTGTTCCGGGCTGATGGCCAGGCGTACTTGCAGCCAGGGCATGGCGGGCACCTTAGGTAAATCGACAGGGGCAGCCCAAGGCTGCGCGAAAGGCCGCCAGTTTACGCCACGCAGGCGTTAAAAGGGAGTGAAGCCGCACGCGCTCTTGCAGGAGCGGCCTTGTGCCGCGAAAGGGGGGCGTAGCACCCCCGGATTCTGCATCGCGCAGACATCGCCGGGGGCGCTGCGCACCCCTTTCGCGGCACAAGGCTGCTCCTGCAGGGGATCGTGCTGTCAGGCGCCGCCAGGCGACACGATGATCTTCACGTTGTGCTCCTTGTTGTTGACCAGCTCTTCAAAGCCCAACTCGACGATCTGCTCAAGCCCGATACGCCCGGTTACCAACGGCCGTATATCCAGGCGCCCGTCGTTGATGAAGGCAATCACATCGGCGAACTCGCCGTTGTACGCCAGCGCCCCAAGCACCTGCTTCTCGGTCGAGACCAGTTCGAAGAAGTTGAACGAGCTCGGCTCCTCGAAAATCCCCACCAGCACGCATTTGCCGGCCTTGCGCAGGGCGTCGATGGCAAGCTTGGCGGTGTTCTTGTTGCCGATGCACTCAAAGCTCACATCAGCCCCAAGCCCGCCCGTCAGCTTGCGGATTTCGGCCAAGGCGTCGCATTGGCTTGGGTCGAGCACCGCCGTTGCCCCGACTTCCAGGGCCTTGTCCTTGCGCGCCGTGGCCATTTCCAGGGCGATCACCTGGGCCGCGCCGGCAGCCTTGGCGCACATGATGGTGCACAAGCCGATGGTGCCGGCGCCGACCACCACCACGTTCTGGCCCAGCAGGCTGCCGGCCTTCTTCACCGCATGCATGCCTACCGCCAGCGGCTCGATCAGCGCGCCGGCCTCGCGCGGGAAGCCTTCGGGCAGTTTGTACAGCAAGTTGGCCGGCACGTTGACGCGCTCGGCAAAGGCGCCGTTGTTCATCAGCCCGGTAAAGGCCAGCTTCTCGCAGATGTTGTACAGGCCATGGGTGCAGTAGTAGCAGGTGCCGCAGTGCTGGCAGGCGTCGGCGGCCACCGGGTCGCCGAGCGCATAGCCCTGCACGCCTTCGCCAAGCTGGACGATTTCGCCGCAGAACTCATGGCCGAGGATGCATTGGCCTTGAATGCCGGTCAGCGGGTGCGGCGCTTCTACCGGAATGAAGACCGGGCCTGCGACATATTCGTGCAGGTCCGAGCCGCAAATGCCGCACCAGTCCACTTTGATCTGCACCCAGCCAGGCGGTGGGTCGGCGGGCAGTGGCACCTGTTCGACGCGGATATCGTTGCGCCCGTGCCAGACGGCGGCGCGCATGTGGGTGTGGCTCAGGTCGTTCATTGTTGTTGTCTCCAGGCTCACGAAGAAAACCCTCAGTGTTTGCGCAAGAACTCGGCAAGGCGTTGGTTGACCTGCTCGGCAGCCTCCATCTGCACCATGTGGCCAGCCCCAGGGACCAGCAGCACTTCGGCGTCCAGGCCGTCGCTGTGGCCGGCGGGGATGATCGCGTCTTCGCTGCCCCACACCACCAGTGCCGGGTGCTGGCCGAGCACGGCGCGCAGGTCGTGGCGCTGGCGGTCGCCTTCTGCCAGCGCGGCCGACAGTTGCTCCAGCGCCTGTTGCACGCCCTCAAGGCGCTTGAAGCGCAGCATGTCTTCGAGCATCTGCCGGGTCACCAGGCCAGGGTCGGCAAACAGCTGGGTCATCGGTGCTTTCAAGGCATTGCGGTTGGCGGCGGCGACGAAGCTTTGCAGGTATTGGCCGTTGATGGTTTCGCCAAGCCCGACGCTGGCCACCAGGCCCAGGCTGGCCACCCGTTGCGGCGCCAGGCGCGCCAGGTTCAGGCACACCGCGCCGCCCATGGAATGGCCGGCCAGGTGCGCGCGGGTGATGTCGAGGTGGTCGAGCAGCGCCAGCACGGCCTGGCTGAGTTCATCCAGGTCGCCGCGTTGCAGGGCCTTGGCCGATTCGCCATGGCCTGGCAGGTCGAGGGCGATCACCCGGCGCTCGGCTGCCAGGGCCGGGTGGTTGAACAGCCAATTGTTGAGGTCGCCGGCAAAGCCATGCACCAGCACCAGTGGCGTGCCGCCTTCGCCCAGCTCGAACCAGCGCAGCAGGCGCCCGCCTACGTCGGCTTTTTGCGGTGCCGGCCCCGTGGCCTGCTCACTGCCTTCGGCGGCGACGAATTCGGCCTGGAAGCGTTGCACCACGGCGTCGATCTCGGCCTCATCGGCTTCGCCTTGCACCACCACAGCCAGCAACGCGCCCACCGGCAGGGTTTCGTCAGGTTGGGCGACCAGGCGGCGCAAGGTGCCGCTGAACGGCGCCTCTACCGTGCCGTTGATCTTGTCGGTCTCGACGTCGAGGATCTCGTCGCCGGTATTGATCTCATCGCCCTCCTGGCGCAGCCAGGTATCGACCCGGCCTTCGGTCATCGACAGCCCCCACTTGGGCATGGTCAGGGTCAGAATCTGGCTCATGCGGCGCTCCTTGTGCCTTCGATCACTTTGCGCACGGCTGCTTCGATCTTCGCCGCGTCAGGTATGTACAGGTCTTCGAGGGCGTCGGAGAACGGCACCGGAGTATGCGGCGCGGTGACCATTTCAATCGGCCCCTTGAGGGCGGCGAAGGCTTTTTGCGCGACCAGCGCGCTGATATCGGTGGCCATCGAACAGCGCGGGTTGGCTTCGTCGATCACCACCAACCGGCCGGTTTTTTCCACGCTTTCCAGGATGCTGTCTTCATCCAGCGGGCTGGTGGTGCGCAGGTCCAGTACCTCGCAGTCGATGCCTTGGCGCGCCAGGTTGTTGGCCGCTTCCAGCGCTACGTGGACCATGCGCCCGTAGGTCACCAAGGTGATGTCGTCGCCATCGCGCACGAAGTTGGCTTCGCCGAAGGGCACGGTGTAAACCTCTTCGGGCACCTCGCCCTGCATGCTGTAGAGCAGCTTGTGCTCGCAGAAGATCACCGGGTCGTTGTCACGGATGGCCTGGATCAACAGGCCCTTGGCGTCGTAGGGGGTTGCCGGGCAGACCACTTTCAGGCCCGGGATGTGCGTCCACAGCGAGGTGAGCATCTGCGAGTGCTGGGCGGCGGCGCGCAGGCCAGCGCCGTACATGGTGCGCATCACCAGCGGGGTGACGGCCTTGCCGCCGAACATGTAGCGAAACTTGGCGGCCTGGTTGAGGATCTGGTCCAGGCAGCAGCCGGCGAAGTCGACGAACATCAGTTCGCATACCGGGCGCAGGCCCTGGGTTGCAGCGCCCACGGCCGCGCCGACGTAGCCGATCTCTGAAAGCGGTGCATCGAGCACGCGGCCGGGGAACTGGTGGTACAGGCCTTTGGTCACGCCGAGTACGCCCCCCCAGGCGTCGTCCTCGCCAGGCGCACCGGCACCGCCGGCGACGTCTTCACCGATGATGAACACCGTGCTGTCGCGGCGCATTTCCTGGGCCAGGGCTTCGTTGATGGCCTGCTGGTAGCTGATCTTTCTTGCCATGATGATTCTCCTGCTTGTTCTTGTTGTTGTGGCTCAGGGGTAGCTGACGTAGACGTCGCTGAGCAGGTCGGCGGGCTGCGGCTTGGGCGCGGCCTTGGCGCGGACCACGGCATCCTCGATCAGGTCGGCCACGCGGGCGTCGATAGCATCGAGCTGCTCGGGGCTGAGCAGGCCTGCGCGGGTGGTCTTGTTGCGGAACTGCATCAGGCAGTCGCGCTGCTCGCGAAGGTTCTTCACCTCGTCCGGGGCGCGGTAGGTTTGGGCGTCGCCTTCGAAGTGGCCGTAGTAGCGGCTGAGCTTGACCTCGATCAGCGACGGGCCTTGGCCGCTGCGGGCGCGTTCGATGGCAGCGCCTGCGGCTTCGTGCACGGCGAAGTAATCGAAGCCGTCGATGGTCACCCCCGGCATGCCGAAGCCGGCGGCGCGGTCGGCGATGTGGTCGCAGGCCACTGACCAGTTGGAGGCCGTGGCTTCGGCGTAGCCGTTGTTCTCGGCGACGAAGATGCACGGCAGGTTCATCACCGAGGCCAGGTTCATCGCCTCGAACACCGCGCCCTCGTTGGAACCGCCGTCGCCGAAGAAGACGATGGCGACGTCGTCGGTGCCCTTGATCTTGGCCGCCAGCGCAGCGCCGGCCACCAGAGGCGCGCCGGCGCCGACGATGCCGTTGGCGCCGAGCATGCCTTTTTCCAGGTCGGCGATATGCATCGAGCCGCCTTTGCCGCCACACACGCCGGTCTTCTTGCCGTAGATCTCGGCCATCATCCCGTACACATCGACGCCCTTGGCAATGCAGTGGCCGTGGCCACGGTGGTTGGAGGCAATGCAGTCGCTGTGGCGCAGGTGCGCCATGACCCCGGCAGCGCTGGCCTCTTCGCCGGCATACAGGTGGACGAAACCGGGGATCTCGCCAGTGGCGAACTCCACGTGCAGGCGCTCCTCGAAGACGCGGATGGTGCGCATCACTTCATAGGCATGCAGGAGCTGTTCAGGGCTCAGGTGAGTGGACATCTTGTTGTTCTCCAGGGTTGTCTCAACACGGGGTTGCGGGGTGCAGCCGGTGGCCCCGGGGGACCGCCAGCAGGTGATGACGGGCGGCATGCGCAAGCACCGCCTCGACGTCCACGGTCAGCGGGCCGCAGGTATCGAGGGTGATGGTCGGGGTGTCGCAGGCGGCGAACTCGATCTCGCGCTCGCCATCCAGCGCCAAGGTGCCGCAGGCCAGGCTCAGGCGATGGGGCACGCCGGGGTTGAGGATGCCGCTGGCGGTGATGCCGCAGCCTTGCACCAGGCCAGGGGCAACCGGCGCCAGCAGGGCCTGCTCGGCACCGGGGTTCAGGCGTATCCAGGCGCCATGCTGTGCCTGGCGCGACACCGGGTTCCACAAGCCGAGCAGCGCCGACAGGCCAATGGCGTGGGGCTCGGCGAAGCAGGCGAAGACTTCGACCAGGTCGTCACTGTGGCTAAGGGCGCGGGCGCCGATGAAGCGCTGCGGCGAAACCGCGACTTCCACCAAGGCCCATTCGCTCAGTTGCTGTTCGGGCACCTCCACCAGCAGCCGTTTGTTGCGGCGCAGGCCCAGGCTGCTCGGCACCCGGCCGCAGGCCAGCAGGCCGCCGGCAAGCCCGGCGCTGGTGGCCTCACGCAGTTCCGGGAAGGCATTGTTGGTGCCGGTAGACAGCGTCAGCAGCGGCGTGCCAGCGGCTTCGGCGGCCACCGCCTTGTGCGTGCCATCGCCGCCCAGCACGGCAATCAGCGCGACCCCGGCCTCCACCATGCGGCGGGTGGCAAGGCGCGTGTCGGCGACCGTCTGGGTCAGCGGCAGGTCAAGCAGTTGCAGCTTCGGCCAGTGCTGCTGGCGGGCGTTGGGGCCGGCGCAGGCCTTGAGCACCGCAGCGGCGATACCGGTCATGTCGGTGGGCATCAGTACCCGCTCGACCCCGGTGGCGCCGAAGGCTGCGAGCAGGCGTTGGATGGCAGAGGCCTTGTCGGTACTGGAGTAAAGGCCGGCGCTTGCGGTCAGGCGGCGCAGGTCTCGACCGGAGGCGGGGTTGGCGATGATGCCGACGGTCGGGGCGGGTTGCGGCATGGCGCACCTCGAATTGTTGTTTGTCAGGGCTTGAGCAAGCGCGGTGCCAGCTTTGCTGATAACGCTCGTAAAGCCCGTGCTAGAGCTTTTTAAGGTGACGATGGCCTGCGTGGCTCAGCCCCCCTGCGAGACGCTGGGTGTCGGCCATGGCCTGCCGGCGGCGAGACGCTGAGACGCAGCGTCTCAAGCCAGCCGGTAATCACGCAGTACTTGTCGGGGCAATTGCCCTGGCGCTTAATGGCTGCACAACGACAAGAACAATGAGAACCGGAGGGCCCCAATGCTTGCCGCGAACTCCCGAGCCCATGTCGACTGCGTCAGCCGGGTGCTGAAAAACGTCGATCGTCAGCCGCAGGTTCCCGTGCCGCCGCTGATCCTCGACTCCTGGCGCCGTTCGGTGGAGCTTTATCGCCTCGACCCTGCTTCCCAGCAGGGGCCGCGCATCCTTTCGCAAAGCCTGCTCAACGAGTGCCGCGAACGCGCCGAACTGTTCCTGCGTATTGCCAGCGATGCTGTGGCGCGCCTGCATGAGCGGGTGCGTGGCGCCGACTACTGCGTGTTGCTGACCGACGCCCAGGGCCGCACCATCGACTACCGGGTGGAATCCTCTATCCGCAACGACTGCCGCAAGGCCGGCCTTTACCTGGGCACCTGCTGGTCGGAAGGCGAGGAGGGCACCTGTGGCGTGGCTGCGGTGCTGACCAGCAAGGCGCCGGTGACGGTGCACAAGCGTGATCACTTTCGCGCCGCCTTCATCGGCCTGACTTGCAGCGCCGCGCCGGTGTTCGACCCGACCGGCGAGCTGCTCGGGGTGGTGGATGTGTCGGCCTTGCAGTCGCCCGACGACCGGCGTAGCCAGCACCTGATCCGGCAACTGGTGGAGCAGACCGCGCGCGAGATCGAAAACGCCTTTTTCATGCACAGCGCCCAAGGCCATTGGGTGATGCGCGCCCATGGCACGCCGGGCTACGTGGAGAGCCAGCCGGACTACCTGCTGGCCTGGGACGGGGATGGCCGCCTGCTGGCGCTGAACAGCCTGGCCCGTCAGCACCTGATGCAGCGCGACGGGCGTTTGCCTGGGCATATCGGCGAGCTGTTCGACCCCGACCAGTTGCGCCGCGCCCACGATGCTTCGGCCCAGCGCCTGGCCGGTTGGGGCGGCTTGTATGGCCGGGTCAGCGCCCCGCAGCGGCGTGCTCCGGCGCGGCCGCTCAAGCTTGCGCAGGATGGGCGTATCGAGCAGCAGTTGCGCCTGGCCATCCGCGTCAAGGACTGCAACCTGGCGGTACTGGTGCAGGGTGAAACCGGGGCCGGTAAAGAGGTATTTGCCCGCCAGTTGCATCGGCAAAGCCTGCGGGGCGACGGGCCCTTCGTCACCCTCAACTGCGCGGCCATCCCCGAGAACCTGATCGAAAGCGAGCTGTTCGGTTATGTCGCCGGGGCCTTCACCGGGGCGTCGAGCAAGGGCATGCAGGGCCTGTTGCAGCAGGCCGATGGCGGCACGCTGTTTCTCGACGAGATCGGCGATATGCCGCTTAACCTGCAAACCCGCCTGCTGCGGGTGCTGGCCGAGGGCGAGGTGGCGCCGCTGGGCGCAGCGCGGCGCCAGCGTGTGGATATCCAGGTGATCTGCGCCACCCACCGCGACCTGGCGGCGATGGTCAGCGAGGGGCGTTTTCGTGAGGATCTGTATTTTCGGCTGGCCAACGCCCGTTTCGAGCTGCCGCCGTTGCGCGAGCGTGAAGATCGCCTGGCGTTGATCCAGCAGATGCTGGGCGAGGAGGCGGCAGCCTGCGGGGTCGAGGTGGTGCTGGCCGATGCCGCGCTGGAGGCGCTGCTGGTGTACCGCTGGCCGGGCAACCTGCGGCAGATGCGCCAGGTGCTGCGCTACGCCTGCGCGGTCAGCGAGGGCGGGCAGGTGCGCCTTGAGGATTTGCCGGAGGAATTGCGGGCCAATTGCGCACCGGCTGCGCAGGGTGTTTCCAGCCCGGCGCGGCAGATGCTGCTCGATGCGCTGATTCGCCACCGCTGGAAACCCGCCGATGCCGCGCGGGCGCTGGGGATTTCGCGGGCGACCTTGTATCGGCGGGTGCATGAGCACTGTATCGACATGCCGCGCATGAAGCCTTGAGCATGAATTGCAGGCAATAAAAAACCCCGGCACCAGGCCGGGGTTTATTCATGCAGCTACAGCGATCACTCCTGGTTGGCCAGTTTGTGCTCGAGGTAGTGAATGTTGACGCCGCCTTTGCAGAAACCTTCATCACGCACCAGGTCGCGGTGCAGCGGGATGTTGGTCTTGATGCCGTCGACGACGATCTCGTCCAGGGCATTGCGCATACGCGCCATGGCTTCGTCGCGGTCCTTGCCGTAGGTGATCAGCTTGCCGATCAGCGAGTCATAGTTCGGCGGAACCGAGTAACCGCTGTACAGGTGCGAATCGACGCGAACGCCGTTGCCACCTGGGGCATGGAAATGCTTGACCTTGCCTGGGCTCGGGATGAACTTCTTCGGGTCTTCGGCGTTGATCCGGCACTCCAGCGAGTGACCACGAATCACCACGTCTTCCTGGCGGAACGACAGCTTGTTGCCAGCGGCGATGCTGAGCATCTCCTTGACGATGTCGATGCCAGTGACCATTTCCGAGACCGGGTGCTCGACCTGGACGCGGGTGTTCATCTCGATGAAGTAGAAGCTGCCGTTCTCGTACAGGAACTCGAACGTGCCGGCACCGCGGTAGCCGATTTCGATGCACGCATCGACGCAACGCTTGAAGACTTCCTGGCGGGCCTTCTCGTCGATGCCCGGGGCCGGCGCTTCTTCGAGTACCTTCTGGTGGCGGCGCTGCAGCGAGCAGTCGCGGTCACCCAGGTGAACGGCATTGCCCTGGCCGTCGGACAGCACCTGAACTTCCACGTGACGTGGGTTGGTCAGGAACTTCTCCAGGTACACCATCGGGTTGCCGAAGGCTGCACCGGCTTCGGTACGGGTGAGCTTGGCCGAGGAAATCAGGTCCTCTTCCTTGTGCACCACGCGCATGCCGCGACCACCACCACCACCGGCGGCCTTGATGATCACCGGGTAGCCCACTTTACGGGCAATGGCCAGTGCTTCTGCTTCGTCTTCCGGCAGCGGGCCGTCGGAGCCCGGTACGGTCGGTACGCCGGTCTTGATCATGGCGTCCTTGGCCGAAACCTTGTCGCCCATCAGGCGAATGGTGTCGGCTTTCGGGCCGATGAAGGCGAAACCGGACTTTTCCACCTGTTCGGCAAAATCGGCGTTTTCCGCGAGGAAGCCGTAGCCTGGGTGGATGGCGGTAGCGCCTGTCACTTCGGCGGCAGCGATGATTGCCGGGATGTGCAGGTAAGAACCTTTGGATGGCGCAGGGCCGATGCAGACCGATTCGTCTGCCAGGCCAAGGTGCATCAGTTCGCGGTCAGCCGTGGAATGCACGGCGACGGTCTTGATGCCCAGCTCTTTGCAGGCACGCAGGATCCGCAGGGCAATTTCCCCGCGGTTGGCGATCAGAACTTTTTCGAGCTTCCCAGACATCGTTGACTCTCCGCGGTTCAAACGATGGTGAACAGCGGCTGGTCGAACTCAACCGGCTGGCCGTCTTCCACGAGGATGGCGTCGATCACACCGCCGAACTCGGCTTCGATGTGGTTCATCATCTTCATGGCTTCGACGATGCACAGGGTGTCGCCTTTCTTCACGCTCTGGCCAACTTCAGCGAAGTTCGGCGAGGTCGGCGATGGCTTGCGGTAGAAGGTACCGACCATTGGCGAACGAACCACGGTGCCTTTGAGGGCTGGGGCTGCAGCTTCGGCAACTGGCGCAGCAGCGGCAGCGGCCACTGGAGCTGCAACAGGTGCGGCCATCGGGGCGGGTGCGTAGAACTGCTGAGGAGCGGCGTTCTTGCTGTTACGGCTGATGCGAACGGACTCTTCGCCTTCCTTGATTTCCAGTTCGTCGATGCCGGACTCTTCCAGCAGTTCGATCAGCTTCTTGACTTTACGGATATCCATTAATCAGCAACTCCCAAGGTTCGGTCAGGGATGTAAGTTGTAAACGTATCGAAAACGTTTCTTTCAGGCCTCGGCCCGCAGGGGCCAAGGCCTTGTGTCATCAGGGCTGTGCGTTGGCAGCCAGGTGTTCCAGTGCAGACTCCAGGGCCAGCCGGTAACCGGTGGCGCCCAGGCCGCAGATCACCCCCACGGCTACATCGGAGAAGTAGGAGTGGTGACGGAACGGTTCGCGCTTGTGCACGTTGGAGAGGTGCACTTCGATGAATGGGATGCTCACCGCAAGCAACGCGTCACGTAATGCGACGCTGGTGTGTGTGAATGCGGCCGGATTGATCAGGATGAAGTCCACGCCTTCGTTGCGCGCGGCGTGGATACGGTCGATCAATTCGTACTCGGCATTGCTCTGCAGGTATTGCAGATGGTGGCCTGCGGCGCGAGCGCGCTGCTCCAGGTCCTGATTGATCTGCGCCAGGGTTGCCGCGCCATAGTGGCCAGGCTCGCGAGTGCCGAGCAGGTTCAGGTTGGGGCCGTGCAGCACCAGTAGTGTTGCCATCTGTGATTCCTTGGTTTTGTAGGGCAATTCGACGTAGCGCGGCGACTATGCCGGAACCGGCGCTGAGTGTCCAGTTCCCGGCAATAGCCAGCACGATGCCCGAGATTCACGCAAAGTATGTGACCGGATGATTAATTTTGGTCACTTGCAACGGGTTTTCCCCGCCCGCAGGAAGTTATAGACGCAGTTGGCCGCCAACGCGCGCCAGCACCTGGGCAAATTCGCCGGCGTTTATCTCGCCAACCACCCTTTCAGCGCGCAGTTCGCTGCCATTGCCTGCAAAGAACATCAGCGCTGGCGGGCCGAATAGCCGGTAGCGGTCGAGCAGCGCGCGTTGTTCGGCGTTGCTCTGGGTGATGTCCAGCCGCAGCAGTTTGAACGCTGCCAGTTGCGGCTTGATCTGCGGGGCTTCGAGTACTTCGTGCTCGATCACTTTGCAACTGATGCACCAGTCTGCATACCAGTCGAGCAGCACCGGTTGCCCGGCGGCCTTGGCCTGGGCCAGTGCGGCATCGAGTGCGGCGGGGCTGGTCACGGTCTGCCAGGCATCGGCCTGGGTGCTGGCCGCCGTGCTTGCGGCTTGCGCTGGCGGCAGCGGGCGCAGCGGGTCGCCCTGGCCGCTGAGGGCGCCGTACCAGCAGGCCAGGGCGTATACCAGCAATGCCAGGCCCAGCAACTGCGCCAGGCGCTGGCGCGGGGTTTTCACCACCCACTCCAGGGCGCCGAGGAAGATCGCCACGCCTGCTGCCTGAAAACCGATCAGCAGCAGCGTGACCGGCCCCGGCAGTACCCGGCTGAGCAAGCCTATGGCGACCCCCAGCAGCATTACGCCGATGGCGTTCTTGACCGTGTTCAGCCATGGCCCGCTTTTCGGCAGCCAGGCAGCACCACCCGTGGCCACCAGCAGCAGTGGCGCGCCCATGCCCAGGCCCAGGGCGAACAGCTTCAGCGCGCCGCCCAAGGCATCGCCGCTGGCACTTATATAAAGCAGAGCACCGGCCAATGGCGCGGAAACGCAAGGCGAAACCAGCAGGCTGGAGACCACGCCGAGCACTGCAGCCCCCAGTAGCGAACCGCCCTGGGTGCGGTTGGCGACCTGGTCCAGGCGGTTGCTCAAGGCCTGCGGCAGTTTCAGCTCGAACAGGCCGAACATGGCCAGGGCAAACACCACGAAGAACGCCGCAAACGGCACCAGCACCCAGGCCGATTGCAGGCGTGCCTGCAGGTTGAGCCCGGCGCCGAATATACCCATCAGCGCGCCAAGTGCGGCAAAGCTGGCAGCCATCGGCAGCACATAGGCGAGCGACAGCGAGAACCCGCGCAGCCCTCCGACCTGCCCGCGCAGCACCACGCCCGAGAGGATCGGCAGCATCGGCAGCACGCAGGGGGTGAAACTCAGGCCGACGCCGGCAATGAAGAACAACAGCAGGGATTTCCAGCTCCAGTCATGGGTGTTGGGCGCTGCACTGCCGTCGATGCTGAGTTTTGCGGTTTGCGGCGGGTAGCACAGGCCTTTTTCCGCGCAGCCCTGGTAGCCCACCTGCAGGGTGAAGGCACGCGGGTCGTTGCGTGGCAGTTCGATGTCGAGCACGCCGAGGTACACCTGGACATCGCCGAAGAATTCATCGTGCTTGGCTTCGCCCTCGGGCAGGCGCGCGGCATCGAGCTTGATGTCGGCAGGCTCGGTGTGAAACTGCAAGCGGTGGCGGTACAGGTAATAGCCGTCGGTAGCGACCAGGCGCAACTTGATGCTGTGGGCATCGGCCTGCGCCAGGCTCAGTTCGAACGCTTCGTTGACCGGGAGAAAGTCAGCGTTGTTGGACAGCGAGGCAGCGCCGAGGCTGGCGCTGGGGCGGTTGTCGAGCAGGCTGTTGGCAAACGTGGGGCTGGAGAGCAGCAGAAGCAGCAGGAAAAACAGGCGGCGCATGATCAACTCGCTAGGTGGAACCTGGCGGGGATGATAACTGGGTAAGGCTGCCAGGTGTTTGCCCGTAGGAGCGGCCTTGTGTCGCGAAAGGGCTGCACAGCAGCCCCGACGACTTTGCAAAAGGCCGAGATATCGGGGCCGCTCCTACAAGGGGCGCGCGAAGTTCTGATACAAACGGGTCTGCCCGCTATGAAAGCCTGAACGCCCGCACCGCCGTATTCAGCTCCCCGCCCAGCTGCAACAACTGCTCACCCTGCTCGCGCCCTTCACCGATACGTTGCAGGTTCTCTCCGCCCAGCGCATGAATCCGCTCGCTGTGATCGCGAATCTCGCTTACTGCGCCCGTCTGCTGCGCCGTCACATCGGCAATGCGCACCGCTGTCTCGGCAATGGTGCGGATGGCCGCGACGATCTCATCCAGCGCACCATCGGCGGACTGCGCCTGCTCAGCGGTGGCTTCGGCGTGTTCAAGCTGCGTGCGCATGCCCTCGACCGAATCCCGCGCTGCCAGTTGCAAGCGGTCGATCAGCGCCTGGATTTCGCCTGTAGCGCCCGTGGTGCGCTTGGCCAGCGAGCGCACCTCGTCGGCAACCACCGCAAAGCCGCGCCCCATCTCGCCCGCCCGAGCCGCCTCGATGGCGGCATTCAATGCCAGCAGGTTGGTCTGTTCGGCAATCGAGCGAATCACCGTCAGCACCCCGCCAATGGTGGCCGACTCTTCAGCCAGTTGCTCGATCATCTGCGCGTTGCCTTGCACCTCATCCACAAGCGCGCGCAGGCCCGACAGGCTCTGGCCGATCACCGCCTGGCCCTGTTGCACAGCCAGGCCTGCGTGGCGGCTGGCGTCGGCGGCAGCGCTGGCATCGCCGGCCACCTGTTGGATGGTCGCCTCAAGCTCGCCCAAGGCATCGCGAATCTGCGCTGTGTCGCCGGCCTGGCGCTCGGCGCCATCGTGCAGCGCGCTGCTCATGCCTGCCAGGGCGTGGCTGCTGCCTGCCACTTGCTCGGCGTTGTGGCGGAGGGTGCCGACCAGTTCCACCAGGTACTGGCGCAGGCGGTTGAGCGACTCTTGAATGTCGTGCAATTCACGGTTGGTCTTGCCCAAGGCAATGGGCTGGGCAAAATCGCCTTCGGCCCAGCGCGACAATGCCGGGGCGAGGCTGGTGAGGGTGCGGGCCAGGCGCCGCTGCAAGGTGTCGATGAGCAGCGCAATCAGTAGGATCAGGCCGATCATCAGGCCCTGGATGATGCGCACTTCGGCGGCGATAATCGCGTGTTGGCCGCGCACCTCGGGCTCAAGGCCGGCGATGGCCTGCTGCACAGCGTCGAGGCGCTGGTGGGTGCTGGCGGCCAGCGCGGTGCGCCGTTCGATCTGCTCGCGGGTGCGTTGCAGCTCGCCGGGGTAGCGTTTTACCAGGCTCTGCAGCTCGCGTTTCAGGCCCACGGCCACGTCTTCCTGCGCGCTGCTGGCCTCGGACGCCAGGCCCATCATTGCGGCAAAGTCATCGGCGCCGGATTCGCTGGCGCGGGTTACCCCCAGCAGCGGCAGGGCATCGATGAGTTGCGCCTGGGCGGCGATCAGTCGCAGCTCGCGGTCCACCTCGCCGGCCAGTTCCGCACGGCCGCTGCTGACCAGCTTGTCGCGTGCCAGTGACAGGCGGCCCAGGTGTAACGCGGCGTCCAGCAGCGGGGCGAGATAGCGGCCGGCATCGGCGCTGCGGCTGTCACGGGCATAGTTGGCCAGTTGCTCGAAGTTGGCGCCCAGTTCGCGCTCGGCTTGCAGCAACAGCGCCTGCGGGTCGCCTGCCAGCTTGCCGGCGGCGAGCAGTTCGTTGGCGGTAAAGGCGTGCAGGTCTCCAAGGCTTGGCCGCAGCTTGTCAGCCAGCGCCTCGGGCCAGTCGACGAGTGCCGCTTGCAGGCGCTCATTGGCTTGCATGGCGGCCGCGTGGCGTAGGGCATCACCGCTGCTCAGGTAGGCCTGGGTATTGCGCGCCGCGTCGTTCTGAAATTGCTGCGACAGGCCCAGGTAGCGCTCCATCAGTTGATAGGGGCGTTCCAATGCGCGCTGCGACCACCACAGGGTTGCGCCCAGGGCGATGCAGACGGTTACCAGCAACAAGGTATTGAAATTGGTCAGCCACTTCAGGCGCATAGCCGCGAACTTCCTGCGGAGGGGAGAAGTAAGTGCCTGAAGTTATTGCTGTTTTGTGACGTGGTGATGACGGCGGGGGGTTGGCGCCAGAAAAAAAGTGGCACTGTGCCTGTATTGGCGCAGGCTTCACGCGGCCGCTCCTGCACGGGCCGCAGCGCCTGGGATGCTGACGTTACCGGTCGACCCGTACCACGCAGTTGCGCCCGGCATGTTTGGCCCGGTACAGCGCCTCATCGGCGGCGCTGGCCATGGTCGGTGCATCGAGGTGTTCATCCAGTTGCACCACCCCTGCGCTGAACGTGCACTGCAGGTCATGGGGCTGCGCGGGGTAGTGAATCTCGGCAAAGCGCCGGCGGATTTCGTCCAGCACCTTGTACGCCGCTTCCAGCGAGGTGTCGGGCATCACCAGGGCGAATTCTTCGCCGCCATACCGGCCGATGTAGTCGGTCTTGCGCAGCCGCTGCTTGAGAAACAACGCCAGGCTCTTGATCACCCGGTCGCCCATGGGGTGGCCGTGGCGGTCGTTGATCTTCTTGAAGTGGTCGATATCCAGCATGGCGAAGCTCAACGGCTGCCCCTCGCGGCGTGCGCGGAAGCTGCAATCTTCGAGCAGTTGCAGAATGTGCGTGTGGTTGTACAGGCCGGTGAGGCTGTCGCGCACCATGCGTGCCTTAAGATGGCGGGCGCGAGCGGCGCGGTTGCGCACAGTGGTGATCAGGTGGCGGGCGCGGATCGGCTTGGTCAGAAAATCATCGCCGCCCTCGCTCATGGCATCGAGCTGCTTGTCCAGGTCGTCCTCTGCCGACAGGTAAATGATCGGCACGCTGACGTAACGGTCGTTGTGGCGGATCACCTTGGCCAACTCCACGCCGGTGCAGTCCGGCATGTACATATCGAGAATCACAAGGTCTGGCTGGAAGTCAGCCAGCTCGCTCATGGTGCGAGTCGGCTCGGTCAGGCTGCGGGTGATGATGCCGGCGCTGTTGAGCAGGCGCTCGGTGTTCAGCGCCTGGGCGCGGGAATCGTCGATTACCAGCACCCGGAACGGGTCGTACTGGGTCGCGCTGGTCAGCAGTTCGAGCTTCTCAAGCAGGCTGGACGCCTCCAGGGTGCCGGTTAGAAACTCTTGGCCGCCTGCGCGCACAGCCGCCAGGCGCGTGCGGGTATCGGTGTCGTGCAGGCTGAAGAACAGCAGCGGGATTGGCTGTTCCAGGCCTTGCTGCGCCTGGCTGGCCAACTGCAGGCCGATGCCGGGGCCGGTGAAGTCCACATCCATGACGATGGCCGAGGGCAGGCGCTCGCTCATCGACGCCTGAAACGCCTCGCCACTGCACAGCGCCTGCACGGTCAGGCCAAAGAATTCCAGTTGCTGGGCCAGGCGCTCGGCGCGCTCGTGGTCCTGCAGCACGATGTACACCGGCTTGCGCAGCGGCGGCAGGGGCACGTTGTCGAGTTGGTCGCCACGGCGCAGGCCCGTGCGCGACAGGCGCTGCATGAGGTTGTTGAGTTCGCCGATCAACGCCGAGTTGAGCCGGGCGCTGTTGGCCTCGATAGCGCCCAAGGTCTGGGTGATGGCCTGCGACAGGCTGCTGTGTTCGGGCTGTTCGAAGCGCTCGGCATAGCGCTGCAGGCGCAGGTTGGCCTCGTGCAATTCGCCAAGGTCGGCACTCGACCATTCGCCGCGGTGCAGGCGCTGCCATATTTCCAGCATCTGCCGAGCTTGATGGATGACCCGTTGGGCAAAGTGCTGCTTGAGGCGCTCGTGGCTCGGCTCGGCTGGTTGGGTCATGTCCTGGCTACTTGTTAGAGGAGGATTGCAGGTTCGATGATGGCTCTATGCTAGCACTGCTTTTCCTACAAGCGAGTGCCACGTATCAACAAAGTGTTCAGGGCCGAATATTCAGTTGCTGACCCGTTGGTCGCTTATACGAACGGCGGCGTCTGCTTTATAGTGCTGGCACTCGGGCTTGCCGTGGCACCCTGACAACTGTTGGTGGTCAAAGCCTCTGAACCGTCGTGACTGATTAAGGACAATGCCATGCTGGACTGGAAAAACCGCGAGGCCAAAAGCGCGCCCCGTGAGCGGGCCGAACCGCGCAAAACTGCTTCCCGTCGCTACCTTGGTGGCCTCTGGGGCCGTGGCCTGGGTGTGCTGGTGGGGGTTTATTTCGTGGTCTGCATAGGCCTGGGCTGGTACTGGAGCGAGGAACCCGACCTGTTCCCGGTTCAGCAGAACGCCCAGGCTGCGGCCGAGCGCAACGGCCAGAAAATGGTCATCGGCTACACCACCATCGAAACCCTCAAGACCGTCGCTGGCACCTTGCTCGACAAGCCGGGCGGCTACATCGCCAACGACCGCTTCCCGCCAGGCCTGTGGATGGACAACATGCCGAGCTGGGAATACGGCGTGCTGGTGCAGGTGCGCGACCTGTCGCGGGCGCTGCGCAAGGACTTCGCCCGTTCGCAGTCGCAGTCCACTGAAGACGCCGACCTGGCCAAGGCCGAGCCGCGTTTCAACTTCGACCACAAGAGCTGGATCCTGCCTTCCAGCGAATCGGAATTCGAAGAGGGCATCAAGTCGCTTAACCGCTACCAGGCGCGCCTGGCCAGCGGCGACCAGGGCGCGATCTTCTATACCCGTGCCGATAACTTGAACAACTGGCTGGGCGATGTCGCCACCCGCCTGGGCTCGCTGTCGCAGCGGCTGTCGGCAAGTGTCGGCCGGGTCAAGCTCAACGCCAACGCCAAGACTGACACCGTGATCGCCGGCCAGGCGCCGCAGGTTGACGAGGAAGTGGTCGAAACCCCGTGGATGCAGATCGACAACGTGTTCTACGAAGCCCGTGGCCAGGCCTGGGCGCTGTCGCACCTGCTGCGCGCCATCGAAGTCGACTTTGCCGACGTGCTGGCCAAGAAGAACGCCACGGTCAGCGTGCGGCAGATCATCCGTGAGCTCGAAGCCTCGCAGGAAGCGCTGTGGAGCCCGATGGTGCTGAACGGCAGCGGCTTCGGCATGTGGGCCAACCACTCGCTGGTCATGGCCAACTACATCTCCCGTGCCAACGCGGCGGTGATTGACCTTCGCCAACTGCTGTCGCAGGGCTGAGGTGCCCATCAGCCCCGCCGAGGTCGCACATCGCGCGGCCTCGGATGCCGAGCTGGTCGTCTGGGTGGACGAGCACGACCAGCCCCTCGGCGCCTTGCCGCGGGCCGACCTGCGCGAGCGCGGCCTGATCGGCCGCTGCACGTTCATCCTGTTGTTCAATAGCCAAGGCTTGCTCTGCGTGCATCGCCGCACCCTGAGCAAGGCGCTGTACCCCGGGTTCTGGGATGTCGCCGCCGGGGGCATGGTCGGTGCTGATGAAAGCTATGCCGAATCTGCGGCCCGTGAACTGGAAGAAGAGCTGGGCGTGAGCGGCGTGCCGCTGCGCTTTCACGAACGGTTCTACTTCGACCAGCCAGACAACCGCATGTGGTGCGCGGTGTTTTCGGCGGTGTGGGACGGGGCGTTGCGCTTGCAGCCTGAAGAGGTGATCGAGGCCCGTTTTGTCACGGTTGCGCAGGCCGAACGCGATAGCGCGACCTTGCCGTATTGCCCGGACTCGCTGGCGGCATTGCAGCGCTACAAGGCTGGCCTGGGCACCGTGTAGCGCTTCATCGCGGGGCAAGCCCGCTTGGGGGTCGCAAAACATTCGCAAAATGGCGCAATCCGGTACTTAGCAACTGTCAGATTTATCGTTACACTGCGCGCCCTTTTCGGGCTGTCGCAGATGTTGCGCCAGTAGCGCCGCCCCTGCCAGAGTGGGGCCTCGCGGTCGGCTCCCGTCGACCAGTTTTTGTCCTCAGCACCGAGGAACAAAAGTGGCCAAGAAAGCTTCTTCCCTCGCCGCCCTTGGCGGCCTCGTATATTCCACCGATGCCGGTCGGCACTGCCCTGACTGTGGCAAACCCGTGGACGCCTGCATCTGTAGCCAGCAGGCCATTCCCGAGGGGGATGGCATCGCCCGTGTGCGCCGCGAAAGCAAAGGCCGTGGTGGCAAGACCGTAACCACCATCAGCGGCGTGCCGCTGGCCGCTGAGCCGCTCAAGGCGCTCGCCGCGTCGCTCAAGCGCCGCTGCGGCACCGGGGGCGCGCTCAAGGACGGGGTCATCGAGATTCAAGGCGACCACGTCGAGCTGTTGCTCGGTGAGCTGATCAAACAAGGCTTCAAGGCGAAAAAGTCCGGCGGCTGAGGCTGCAACGGGTTTTTTTGACCAGCGCTTTCTAAACTCGGTTGCGTGTGCAGGGTCTACCCCTGGCATGGACGAATCGTCATTTTCAGCTTCTACACTGCGCCCGCCCCTTGTGGGGCAGTGTCTTCGACTTATCTATGGGGGACTTGAATGTCCGTACGACGCACACGCAAAGACGATGGTAGCCAGTGGACCGTGGCCGACAGCCGCAGTGTTTATGGCATCCGCCATTGGGGCGCGGGTTATTTCGCCATCAATGAAGCCGGGCGCGTCGAAGTGCGCCCCAACGGCCCGGACAGTTCGCCCATCGACCTGTTCGAACAGGTCGAAGAGCTGCGCCAGAGCGGCCTTTCGCTGCCGCTGCTGGTACGCTTCCCGGACATCCTGCAAGACCGCGTGCGCCAACTGACCGGCGCCTTCGATGCCAACATTGCGCGCCTTGAGTACCAGAGCCAGTACACCGCCCTGTACCCGATCAAGGTCAACCAGCAGGAGGCGGTGGTAGAAAACATCATCGCCACGCAGAACGTCTCCATTGGCCTTGAAGCCGGCTCCAAGCCTGAGCTGCTGGCGGTGCTGGCACTGGCACCGAAGGGCGGCACCATCGTCTGCAATGGCTACAAGGACCGCGAGTTCATCCGCCTGGCGCTGATGGGCCAGAAACTTGGCCATAACGTATTCATCGTCATCGAGAAAGAGTCCGAAGTGGCGCTGGTGATCGAAGAAGCAGCCGAGCTCAAGGTCAAGCCGCAGGTTGGCTTGCGTGTGCGCCTGTCGTCGCTGGCGTCGAGCAAGTGGGCCGACACCGGTGGCGAGAAGTCCAAGTTCGGGCTGTCGGCGGCGCAGCTGATTTCGGTGGTCGAGCGCTTCCGTGACGCAGGCCTGGACCAGGGCATCCGCCTGCTGCACTTCCATATGGGCTCGCAGATCGCCAACCTGGCCGACTACCAGCACGGTTTCAAAGAAGCCATTCGCTATTACGGCGAATTGCGCGCGCTGGGCCTGCCGGTCGACCATATCGACGTCGGCGGCGGCCTGGGTGTGGACTACGACGGTACCCACTCGCGCAACGCCAGCTCGATCAACTACGACATGGACGACTACGCAGGTGTTGTGGTCGGCATGCTCAAGGAGTTCTGCGACGCGCAGGGCCTGCCGCACCCGCACATTTTCTCTGAAAGCGGCCGTTCGCTGACCGCCCACCACGCGATTCTGGTTATCCAGGTGACCGACGTCGAGAGCCATAACGACGAGATGCCGGTGATCGAGAACAAAGAGGCGCTGCCCGAGACCGTGCAATGGTTGGCCGACCTGCTTGGCCCGACCGATATCGAGATGGTCACCGAGACCTACTGGCGCGCCACCCACTACATGGGTGACGTGGCGGCGCAGTATGCCGATGGCAAGCTCACCCTGGCAGAAAAAGCCCTGGCCGAGCAATGCTACTTTGCCGTGTGCCGTCGCCTGCACAACTCGCTCAAAGCCCGCCAGCGCTCGCACCGCCAGGTGCTGGACGAGCTCAACGACAAGCTGGCCGACAAGTACATCTGCAATTTCTCGGTATTCCAGAGCCTGCCGGACACCTGGGCGATTGGCCAGGTGCTGCCGATCATTCCGCTGCACCGCCTGGACGAAGAGCCGATGCGCCGCGCGGTGCTGCAGGACCTGACCTGCGACTCCGACGGCAAGATCAACCAGTACGTCGACGAGCAGAGCATCGAGACCAGCATGCCGGTGCATTCGATCAAGGCGGGCGAAGACTACCTGCTGGGTGTGTTCCTGGTGGGGGCCTACCAGGAAATTCTGGGCGACATGCACAACCTGTTCGGTGATACCGATTCGGTGAACATCTACCAGAGCGCCGATGGCAGCGTGCACCACGCCGGCATCGAGACCCACGACACCATCGAAGACATGCTGCGCTATGTGCACCTGTCGCCGGAGGAGTTGATGACGCATTACCGTGACAAGGTCGCCAGCGCCAAGATCACCGCCCGCGAGCGCACCCAGTACCTCGATGCGCTGCGCCTGGGGTTGACCCGGTCTTCGTATTTGTCTTCGTAAATGGCCGTGCCGCTCCTGCGAAGGTAATGCGACCTTTGCAGGAGCGGCCTTGTGTCGCGAAATGAGGGCAAAGCCCTCACCGACTGCACATCCAGAAACGAACTAATCCCGCCCAGCCTCGGCCTCACAGCTACCTTTGAATGCAATATTCAAGGGAGTGCAACATGGACCGCCAAGGTAATCACCGCCTGCGAATTGGTCGGACGTCAGAATTAGGCCGTCTATACCTGCTCACCACCATCACTCGTCAACGCGTCCCGCTGTTCACTGATTTCGTCTTCGCCAGAGCGGTTGTCTGGAATTGCGTAAGAGCGATGAAGAGGGAGAGTGCCGATCATTGGCCTGGGTACTAATGCCCGATCATCTGCACTGGTTGATTGAGCTCGGGCAAGGCAGCCTGAGTAGCTTGATGTGCGCTTTTTAAATCCCGGAGCAGTTGTGCGCTGTATCGTGCCGGTGCAGACCGGCAGCACATTTGGCAGCCTGGGTTTCATGACCGCGCTTTGCGCCGTGAGGAGGATATCAGGGCGGCAGCGCGGTACATCATTGCTAACCCGTTGCGTGCCGGATTGGTCAGCAAGGTCAGGGATTATCCACATTGGGATTGTGTGTGGCTGTGAGTCTGCCGGTGAGGGCTTTGCCCTCATTTCGCGACACAAGGCCGCTCCTACACGCGTGGGCGTGATACGGCGATGTCAGTACCAAGCCTGCTGTTGTAGGAGCGGCCTTGTGTCGCGAAATGAGGGCGAAGCCCTCACCTAGGGTGTATCCGTGACTGAACTAACGTCGGCTCGCCTGGATTGCGAATTTACTGTTGAGGCACTGTGGATATGAGTCTGCAGGTGAGGGCTTTGCCTTCATTCGCGACACGAGGCCGCTCCTACCTGAAGGCGGGTTACCGGCCAGCTTCAACGCACCCATCCCCCACACCGCTGCAACCGCCACCCCATCCACCCCAATGTCACCGCCCGCAGCGCCATGAACCCCAGAAACGCCAGCCACAGCCCGTGGTTGCCGAGCCCCTTCAGCGCCAGCGCGAAGGGCAGGGCGATCAGCACCGAGGCGAGCATCGCGTTGCGCATTTCACGGGCTCGCGTGGCGCCGATGAACAGCCCGTCCAGCAGATAGCTCCACACCGCAATCAACGGCAGCACGGCCAGGTACGGCAAGTACGGGTAGGCCGCCGCGCGCACGCTGGCGATATCGGTCTGCAGGTCGATGAACAGATGCCCGCCAAACAGAAACGCCCCGCCAAACCCCAGGCTGACAATCAGCGACCAGGCGCAGGCCACCACCAGCGAGCGGACCAGCGCCTGGCGGTCGCGGGCGCCGATGGCGTGGCCGCACAGCGCTTCGACCGCGTGGGCCAGGCCGTCCAGCGCATAAGCGGTCAACAACAGGCCGTTGAGCAGCAGCGCATTGGCCGCCACCGTGGCCTCGCCCAGCCGCGCGCCCTGCACGGTGAGCAACAGAAACACCACCTGCAACGCCAGGCTGCGCAGAAAGATATCGCGGTTCACCGCCAGCAACGGCCGCCAGGCCTGCCAGCGCTTGAGCGCCGCCCAGGCGATGTGCCCTGGGTAGGCGCGCAGCGCCGGGCGGGTGAGGGCAAGACCCAGCAAGGCGCCGCTCCACTCGGCGATCACCGAGGCCCGCGCTGAACCCACCACGCCCCAGTCCAGGCCAAGTACGAACCACAGGTTAAGGGCGATGTTGAGCAGGTTGGTGCTCAACAGGATTGCCAGCGGCGCCCGGGCGTTCTGCGTGCCGAGGAACCAGCCGACCAGTGCATAGCTGGCCAGCGCCGCGGGCAAACCGAGCAAGCGGGTATGGAAGAAGGCTTCGGTGGCGGTGTGCAACGCCTCGCTTGGCTGCATGGCCTTGAGCGCGAGCTGGCTGAAGGGTATGGCCAGCAAGCCGATCAACATGGCCAGGCCCAACGCCAGCAGCAGCCCTTGCACCAGCACCTTGCGCAGCGCGGCGCCATCGGCGCGCCCGGCGGCCTGGGCTGCGAAGCCGGTGGAACCCATGCGCAGGAACCCCATCAGCCCGACCATGAAGGTAAACATCATCGCCCCCACCGCCACAGCGCCCAGCTGGTGAGCATGGGGCAGGTGGCCGATGACCGTGCTGTCGACCAGCGCCACCAGTGGTACCGAAACGTTCGACAGGATCATCGGTGCGGCCAGGCCCCAGACCCTGCGGTGGGTCGGGCGGTGGCGCCAGGCGGCGGACAGTGCAGACATGCGGGCTCCAGCGTAAAGGTGTGTTGTGCGATCACGGGCGCACAGGTGATGTGGGACGTTTCAGGGTTTGCAGTCAGCCTTCTCCGGCCCCATCGCAGGTTTCGCCGGCTCCCAGCCTGTGGGCGCTGGCGCCAGCCTGCGATGGGGCTGGATCAGGCGTATCGAGCAATGGCCGACACAGTGTACCGGCCAGGCAACCAATCAGCGCGAACACGGTCTCAATCGCCGCGCATCAGCAGGAAACCCTGCCGTTGTTGCGCTATAGTGCTGCCCTCAAAACACGCTGCCGAAGAGTTCTCTCTCAAATGCTCAACAAAGGATTGTTGCTGGCCTGTGCGCTGGCCCTGCTTAGTGCCTGTGATTCCTCCACGCCGGACAAGCAGCCGGCCCCCGTAGACACGCCCGCCGCCGCCGCACCTGCAGAAAAACCGCAGGCCAAACGCGAAGACCCGGCGGTGCTGGCCAAGCGTTATGCCGGCCGCGAGCTCAGCGTGCTGGACGTCTCGGAAGTGCAACTGGACGGCGCCAGTACGCTGTCGGTCAGCGTTTCTGCGCCGCTCGATGCCAACCAGGACTTTGCCGCCAAGCTGCACTTGGTCGACACCGTCAAAGGCAAGGTCGACGGCGCCTGGGAACTCTCCGAAAACCAGATGGAACTGCGCCTGCGCCACCTTGAGCCGCAGCGCAAGATGGTCCTGACCATCGACAAAGGCCTGCTGTCGGTCAACGGCAACAGCCTGCAGAACGAGTCGGTCAGCCGTTTTGAAACCCGTGACATGCAAGCCACCATCGGCTTCGCCAGCCGCGGTTCGTTGCTGCCTACCCGCGTGGCCGAAGGCCTGCCGGTGATCGCGCTGAACGTCGACAAGGTCGATGTCGAGTTCTTCCGGGTCAAGCCGGACATGCTCTCCAGCTTCCTGGCCAACTGGGGGCGCAGCAGCAGCCTGTACTACTACCAGTCCAAGGAACTGCTGGACATGGCCGAGCTGGTCTACGGCGGCCGCTTCGACCTCAACCCTGCACGCAACACCCGCGAGACCGTGCTGCTGCCGATTGCCGGCATCAAGCAATTGCAGGAGCCAGGCGTATACCTGGCTGTGATGCGCGCCTCGGGGACCTACGACTATTCGCAGCCAGCGACGCTGTTCACCCTGAGTGATATCGGCGTCTCGGCGCACCGCTACCGTGACCGCCTCGACGTGTTCGCCCAGGCGCTGGAAGGCGGCAAGGCGCTGAACGGCGTCACCTTGGAACTGCACGACGACAAAGGCAAGCTGCTGGCCCAGGCCAAGACCGACAGTGACGGCCATGCGCAACTGCCGATCACGGCCAAGGCCGATACCCTGATTGCAACCCAGGGCGTGCATACCACGCTGCTGCGCCTGAACACCGCAGCGCTGGACCTGGCCGAGTTCGACATCACCGGCCCGCAAGCCAACCCGTTGCAGTTCTTCATCTTCGGCCCACGAGACCTCTATCGCCCAGGCGAGACGGTGCTGCTCAATGGCTTGCTGCGTGACCAGGATGGCAAGCCGGTCAAAGCCCAGCCGGTCAACGTCGAAGTACGTCGCCCCGACGAGCAGGTCAGCCGCAAGTTCGTCTGGGAAGCCGATGCCAACGGCCTGTTCCAGTACCAACTGCAACTGGCCACCGAGGCCCCGACCGGCCGCTGGCAGTTGCTGCTCGACCTCGGCGGCGGGCGCAAGCAGGTGTACGAATTCCTCGTCGAGGACTTCTTGCCCGAGCGCCTGGCGCTGGAACTCAAAGGCAGCAGCAAGCCGCTGTCGCCTGAACAGACCGCCACCATCCAGGTCAACGGCCGCTATCTGTATGGCGCCCCGGCTGCCGGCAACCGCCTGAGCGGCCAGGCCTATGTGCGCCCGCTGCGTGAAGCGGTCAAGGCGCTGCCGGGCTACCAGTTCGGTGCAATTACCGAAACCGAGCTGAACCAGGACCTGGAACTGGACGAAGTGACCCTCGACCAGGCCGGCAAGGCACGTATCGACATCGAAAGCCGCTGGAGCGAGGCCCGCTCGCCGCTGCAACTGAGCGTGCAGGCCAGCCTGCAAGAGTCCGGTGGCCGCCCGATCACTCGCCGCCTCGAGCAGCCGATCTGGCCTGCCGAGCGCCTGCCGGGCCTGCGCGGCCTGTTCGATGGCGAAGAGACCGACAGCAACGGCCTGGTCGAATTCGAGTTTCTGGTCGCCGACCGTGATGGCAACAAGCTTGCCGCCAACAACCTCAAGGTGCGCCTGATCCGTGAGCGCCGCGACTACTACTGGAACTACTCGCAGAGCGACGGCTGGAGCTACAACTACAACGAGAAATTCCTCACCCAGGACGAGCAGACCCTCAGCGTCAAGGCCGGCTCCACTGCCAAGCTGAGCTTCCAGGTGGAGTGGGGCCCGTACCGCGTCGAGGTTGAAGACCCACAGACCGGGCTGGTTTCCAGCGAGCGCTTCTGGGCTGGCTGGCGCGCCCAGGACAACGCCGAAGGCGGCGCCGTGCGCCCTGACCAGGTCAAGATCGCCCTGGACAAACCTTCCTACAAAGAAGGCGGCAGCGCCAAAGTCACCATCACCCCGCCTGCCGCAGGCAGTGGCTACCTGATGGTCGAGTCCGCCGATGGCCCGCTGTGGTGGCAGGAAATCGACGTACCGGTCGAAGGTAAAACCTTCGAAGTCGACATCGACAAGAAATGGACCCGCCATGACCTGTACATCAGCGCGCTGGTGATCCGCCCGGGCGAGCGCAAGGCCAACGCCACGCCGAAACGCGCGGTCGGCTTGCTGCACCTGCCGCTGGACCGCGCCGAGCGCAAGCTTGCCCTGAGCCTGCAGGCGCCAGAAAAAATGCGCCCCAAACAGCCGCTGACGGTGAAGTTCAAGGCCGCCAATGCTGACGGCAGCGTGCCCAAGCAGATCCACGTGCTGTTGTCGGCAGTGGATGTGGGCATTCTCAACATCACCGACTTCAAGACCCCTGACCCGTTCGCCAGCCTGTTCGGCCGCAAAGCTTATGGCGCCGACCAACTGGACATCTACGGCCAGCTGATCGAGGCCGGCCAAGGCCGTCTGGCCAGCCTTGCCTTCGGTGGTGATGCGGCGATGGCCAAAGGCGGCAAGCGCCCCAACACCACGGTCACCATCGTGGCCCAGCAGAGCCTGCCGGTTACGCTGAACGACAAGGGTGAAGGCCAGGCAACGGTCGATATCCCTGACTTCAACGGTGAGCTGCGCCTGATGGCCCAGGCCTGGACCGACGAGCACTTCGGCATGGCCGAGGGCAAGACCGTGGTCGCGGCACCGCTGATTGCCGAGCTGTCGGCGCCGCGCTTCCTGGCCGGCGGCGACCGCACCAACCTGGCGCTGGACCTGTCCAACCTGTCCGGGCGTGCTCAGCAATTGACTGTGCAGTTGCTCACCGAAGGCCAATTGAGCCTCACCGGCAGCACCCAGCAGACCATCAGCCTGGCCGAAGGCCAGCGCAGCACGCTGATGATCCCGGTACAGGCCCAGGGCGGCCTCGGCCAAGGCAAGGTGCGGGTGCAGGTCAGCGGCCTGCAACTGCCAGGCGAAACCGCGACAGCCTTCGAGCGCGAGTGGACCCTGGGCATCCGCCCGGCCTACCCGGCCATGCTCAAGCACTACCGCGTGGCGCTCAAAGACCAACCCTGGACCCTGCCGGAAAGCGACCTGGCCGAGTTCGAGCCGGCGGGCCTTGAAGCCAGCCTGGCGCTGTCGAGCCGCCCACCGCTGAACCTTGCCGAGCAGATCCGCGCGCTTGAGGCCTACCCGTACGGCTGCCTGGAACAAACCACCAGCGGCCTGTACCCGTCGCTGTACGCCGACGCCGACAGCCTCAAACGCCTGGGCATCAAGGGCGAGCCGGCCGATGTGCGCAAGCGCAAGATCGAGATGGGCATCGAGCACCTGTTGGGCATGCAGCGCTACAACGGCAGCTTTGGCCTGTGGAGCTCGGACAGCGAAGAGGAATACTGGCTGACGGCCTATGTCACCGACTTCCTGATGCGCGCCCGTGAGCAGGGCTACGGCGTACCCGCCGATGCGCTGAAAAAGGCCAACGAGCGCCTGCTGCGTTATGTGCAGGAGCGCAACCTGATCGAGTTGAGCTACACCCAGAACGCCGACCACAGCCGTTTTGCCGTGCAGGCCTATGCGGCGCTGGTGCTGGCGCGTAGTCAGCAGGCGCCGCTGGGTGCGCTGCGCAGCCTGTTCGAGCGTCGCGCCGACGCCCGGTCGGGCCTGCCGCTGGTGCAACTGGCGGTGGCCCTGGACAAGATGGGCGACAAACCACGTGCGCAGCAGGCGCTGCAGGCCGGCCTTGCCGCCAGCCGCAGCAAAGGCTGGCTGTCCGACTATGGCAGCGCCCTGCGTGACCAGGCGCTGATTCTGGCGCTGCTGCAAGAAAACAACCTGGCGGCCAATCAGGTCGACCAGCGCCTGTTCGCGTTGTCCGATGAGCTGGCCGCCAACCGCTGGTTGTCGACCCAGGAGCGTAACGCGCTGTTCCTCGCTGGCCGTGGCCTGCTGGGCAAGCCTGAAAGCAGCTGGAAAGCGCGCCTGGACAGCGCCGGTGAAGTGCGCGATTTCGACAATGCCGATTCGGGCATGAAGCTTGAAGGCCCGTTGCTGGCCTCGCCGCTGACCGTACAGAACCAAGGCAGCGACACCATCTACCAGCAACTGACCGTCTCTGGCTACCCACGCCAGGCCCCGCCTGCCAGTGGCAATGGCATGGAGATCCGCCGCGAGTACCTGGGCATGAACGGCCAGGCACTGGATGTGCGTAACCTGCGTAGCGGCGACCTGGTGCTGGTGCACCTTGCACTGCGTTCGCAGGACAGCGTGCCAGACGCGCTGGTGGTCGACCTGCTGCCGGCCGGCCTTGAGCTTGAAAACCAGAACCTTGCGCAAAGCGCTGCCAGCCTGGACAACGCCAGCTCGGCGGTGAAGGAGTGGCGCGACTCGATGCAGAACGCAAGCGTGGTGCACCAGGAGTACCGCGATGACCGTTACGTCGCGGCGCTGAAACTGGACGGCTACAGCACCACGCACCTGCTGTACCTGGCCCGTGCCGTGACCCCTGGCAGCTACCGCATTCCGCCGCCGCAGGTGGAGTCGATGTATCGGCCTAACCTGCAAGCGGTGGGCAGCAGCCAGGGTGAGATGGTGGTGCGCGGCCGTTAACGGGCGTGTATCAACCTTGCTCGGGGGCGGCGCAGTACCGCCCCCGGGCTATCAATGCACCACCCAGCTCAACACCCACAACCCAAGCACCGCCCAGATGATGCCCAGGATGATCGATGCGCGCATGAACGCGCGCACCGCCGAATACAGCAACAGCAGCCCGACGATCAACGCCAGGATGCTGACCAGCGAAGTATCCATCCCCAGCGCCCGCGCCAGGCCATCGATGAAATTGCCGCCGGCATTGGCCAGCAGGTTGAACAGCCCGCTCAGGCCGTCGACGATGAAACGGATCACCGACCCCAGCACCTGGCCCAGCCAATCGAAAAACCCTTCTACGTGCATAGTCGCTTCCTGATGATCACTTCAAGCCTTTGGCCATTACCCGGCCCGGTCAGTTCCCGATGCCAAGCTTAGCCCGCCCGCAGGTTAAAAGAATGCTCCGGCGTATCGCCATCGGCGCCTTGCTGGCGGTGGGGCTGCTATGGGCCGCGGACCGTATCTGGCCGTTGCCGATGCCCGGCGATGATCTTGCCCGCGTGGTGCTTGCCGAGGACGGTACGCCGTTGTGGCGCTTTGCCGATGCCGAGGGTGTGTGGCGCTATCCGGTCACCCAGGAGAACGTGTCGCCGTTGTACCTGGAGGCGTTGTTGGCGTACGAGGACCGCTGGTTCTACCAGCACCCCGGGGTCAACCCGATGGCCCTGGCGCGTGCGGCGTGGCTGAACCTGCGGGGCGGGCGCGTGGTGTCGGGGGGCAGCACACTGTCGATGCAGGTGGCACGCCTGCTCGACCCGCACGACCGCACCTTGGCCGGCAAGCTGCGCCAGTTGTGGCGTACCGCGCAGTTGGAGTGGCACCTGTCCAAGCGCGAGATTCTGCAGCTGTACCTTGATCGCGCGCCATTCGGTGGCACCTTGCAGGGGGTGGCCGCTGCCAGTTGGGCGTACCTGGGCAAGTCGCCGATGCACCTTACGCCATCGGAAGCTGCGCTGCTTGCGGTATTGCCACAGGCCCCGAGCCGGCTGCGCCCGGACCGCCACCCCGAGCGCGCCCAGCGTGCACGCGACAAGGTGCTGCAACGCCTGGAGGAATACCACGTGTGGCCAGCTGCGCGCATCGCCGAGGCCCGCGAAGAACCGCTGCTGCTGGCTCCGCGCCAGGAACCGGCGCTGGCGCCTTTGCTGGCGCGGCGCTTGAACAGCGCCAATAGCCCACCCCTGATTCGCACCACCATCGATGCTGCGTTGCAGCGGCGCCTGGAGGACCTGCTGCTGGGCTGGCGCGCGCGCCTGCCTGAGCGCACCTCGGCGGCGCTGTTGGTGGTCGAGACGCAGAACATGGCGGTGCGCGCTTACCTGGGTTCCATCGACCTTGCCGATGAACGCCGCTTTGGCCATGTCGACATGGTCCACGCGCTGCGTTCGCCGGGCTCGACGCTCAAGCCGTTCCTGTATGCCATGGCCATGGACGAAGGTCTGATCCACTCCGAGTCGCTGCTGCAGGATGTGCCAAGGCGTTATGGCGACTACCGGCCGGGCAACTTTTCGATGGGCTTCAGCGGCCCGGTGTCGGCCAGTTCCGCGCTGGCGCTGTCGCTCAACCTGCCGGCTGTGCAACTGCTCGAAGCCTATGGGCCCAAGCGGTTTGCCGCGCAGATGCGCATGGGCGGGGTGCCGTTGATCCTGCCGCCGCTGGCCGAACCCAACCTTTCGTTGATTCTGGGCGGGGCCGGCAGCCGGCTGGACGAACTGGTTGGCGGCTACGCAGCCCTGGCCCGCGAAGGGCGCAGCGCCAGAATTCGCCTGCAACCGCAGGACCCTCTGGTTGAGCAACGCCTGCTGTCGCCGGGCTCGGCGTGGATTACCCGGCGCATTCTCAGCGGCCAGGCGCGCCCGGACCGTGACCCCAATGCCGAGCTGGTGCAGCGCCCGCAACTGGCCTGGAAGACCGGCACCAGCTACGGCTTTCGCGATGCCTGGTCGGTGGGCGTCGGGCCGCGTTACTTGATTGGCGTGTGGATCGGCCGCCCGGACGGCACGCCGGTACCGGGGCAATTCGGCCTGGCTTCGGCGGCGCCATTGATGCTGCAGGTGCACGACCTGCTCAGCAACCGCGATGCCCAGCGTGGCATCCGGGTGCCGGTGGAACCGGTGCCGGCTTCGGTCGGGGTAGCGGCGATCTGTTGGCCATTGGGCCAGCCCATGAACCGCCAGGACCCCAACTGCCGGCGCCAGCGGTTTGCCTGGACGCTGGACGGCACCACGCCGCCAACCCTGCAGGCTGCCGACCAGCCGCTTGGGCTTGGCCTGCGCGATACGGTCTACGTCAATGCGCAGGGGTTGCGGGTCGATGCCAGTTGCCCAGGCGCCGTTGCCCGTGACATCGCCCTGTGGCCGGCGCCCCTTGAGCCCTGGCTGCCCAAGGCAGAACGGCGCAGTGCGCGCCTGCCTGCGCTTGACCCTGCTTGCCCGCCGCAACTTACCGGCAGCGCGCCGCCGCTGGCGATTGTCGGCGTGCGCAGCGGCGACAACCTGCGCCGCCCGGCCAGTGCCAGCGAACCGCTGCAATTGCACGTCTCGGCGCTGGGTGGCAATGGCCGGCGCTGGTGGTTCCTCAACGGGCAGCCATTGGGGGAGACCCAGGGCCAGGACAGCCTGCTGGTGCACTTCGAGCAGGCCGGCCGCATCGAACTGAGCGCCCTGGACGAGAGCGGCGAGACGGCCCGCGTTGAGTTTCAGGTCAGCGAGTGAAGGTGACTAGTCGCTTGGGCCTACACCCTTGGTGGTAGGCCCTGACCTGCGTTTTGTAAGCGTCTGAAACACCAACCTTTTTGCACCCTGTACAGGCACCCAACGCAAGGGTTAATACCAAGTTGGGACCTATCGGTTTCGAACCTCGGGGACTTCACTGCTGACTGTAGGGATAAGTCGGCGCAATCAAGCGCCGCGCTTTCCAACAACAACGTAGCAGCAGGAGTCTTCCCATGAACAACCAACCGTGGATGAAGGCGGCTACGGCGCTGACGATAGTCATGGCGCTGGGCCTTGGAGGATGCAGTAGCGGCGGCGGTGGCAGCCACAGCGCGGTGGACGGCTCGTCCTCGGGAAGCTCTGGCGGCGGCAGTGGTGGTGGCAGGGGCGGTGGCGGTGGCGGAACCGGCGGCGGGCCAGGCGCTGGCGGCGGCAATGGCAGTGTCGGTGGAGGAACTGGTGGCGGCCTGGTAACCGCGCAGATCGTTGACCAGGCCGGCACCACGGTGTCGGGGCTCGGCGATGGTGTAAGCAATCTGGGCCAGGCCATCGGCGCCCTGCCCATCGCCGGCAGCACGGCATTGACGGGCGGGGTGGGGGCGTTGGTGTCCTCTACGGGCACTGCGCTGAACACGGTTGGCAGCGGGCTGAGCGATGGCCTTGGCCAACTCGGTAGCGGCAACAACGCAGTCGGCACCACGGTGGGCGTTGTCGGCGCAGCCACCGGCGACCTCGGCACCGGTGTTTCCGGGCTCGGCCAAGGCTTGCAGGCATTGGCCAGCGGCTCGCCGGTCGAGCAGGTGCCACTGGTCAACCAGGTGGTCGCAGGCGCGGGGCAAGGCGTTGACCAGGTGGGCCAGGCGGTGACCATGCTGGGCGACACGCTGACCCCAATCGGCACCAGTGGGCCGTTTTCTGGTGCTACCCAAGGCGTGAGCGATGCGTTGGTGCCGGTGGTCTCGCTGGTAGAAAACACCACCGCCAACGCCACGCGCCAGACCGGCCTTGCCGGCCCGCTCAACCAGGCCCTCGATGGCGTAGGCAATGCCCTCGGCCAGGCCGGCCAGCAGGTTGCGGGCGCCGGTAACGGCAACCCTGTGACCGACACCACGGGGCAACTGGTCAGTAACCTCGGCGCTTTGGTCGGCACCAGTGCGGGCCTTTCTCCGACCGGTGGCCAGGCGCGTACCGGCCTGCTGGAAACCGTCGGCGGTGTAGTGGCAGGGGCGGGCAGCGGGCTTGGCCTCGGCACCAGCAACAGCGCAGTGGCCAGCGCCGCCGGCAGCACCGTGCAAGTGGGCAACACTGTCGCTCGGTTGGGCACCGTGCTTGGCGGCAATGGCGTGACCAACAACGCCGCTGGCGCCCCGGTTGCGGCGCTCACCCAGCAAGTGGGCGGTGGCCTCAATCCGGTGGTCGGCGGTGTCGCCAGCGTCACCCGCCAAGTCGGCGCCAGCACCGGGCTCGGTACGCCAGTGGCCGGTGTGCTGAACCAGGTCGGCGGAGCGGTGGGTCATGTCGGCACGCAATTGGGCGGCGCCAGCAGCAACCCGGTTGTCAGCCAGCTCGGCACCACCGTGGGCGCGCTGGGCGGCACCGTTGGCCAGGCCGGCAGCTTGGTCAATGGCGGCGCCTCTGGCCAAGGGCTAGGCGGACTGGGTGGTCTGCTTGGCGCTTCTCGCTAGTGGCCGTAAGCCAGCTCAGCACCTACGCTTGCAACAGTGCCAGGGACGCCGGGGGGCGTCCCTGCTTCAACCGGATCATGGAGTGTCCGCATGCGCCGAATGGCCGTGACCTTATTGATGCTGGCCGGGGCCGAGCTGGCCTGGGCCGAACCCCTGCCGGGTTTTCTCAACAGTAACGACACCGAGCGCCGGCTACCCAGCAACAACCTGCCCGTAGATGCCTACCGCCCAGGCGCGGCGGGTTTGCAGGTGCCAGCCCCAGCCAGCGCAGCGCAACAGACGTTGCTGATGAGCACGCGGGTGCAGGTGCGCAAGGTGCGCTTCGAGGGCGGCACCGTTTACCCCCTTGGTGATCTGCGCGACCACTATCAGCCGGTCATCGGCCGCGAGATCCCGTTGGCCGACCTGATCGAGCTGACCCGACGCCTCACCCAGCGTTATCAGGATGACGGCTACCTGCTTTCCTACGCGTATCTGCCGCCCCAGGACTTCGCCGATGGCCGGGTGCGGGTGGTGCTGGTGGAGGGCTACGTTCGCGACGTGCAGGTGGAGGGCGATATTGGTTCGTCGCGCGCCTACCTCGACCGGCTGCTGAACAAGCTCAAGGCCGAGCGCCCCCTTACCCGCAAGACCTTCGAACGCTACACCAGCCTGGTGACGCGCATACCGGGCGTGACCTTCGGTGCCGAGGTGCCGCCACCCGGCACCACCGATGGCGCCACCCGCTTGGTGGCGGTGGCTGCGCGCAAGCCGTTCACCACGACCCTCAGCCTCAACGAAAGCAGCCGCGACGACCTGCAGGCGCTGCTGGGCGCCAGCAGCAATGCGCAGACCCGCTATGGCGAGCAGCTCAGCGCCAACGTGCTGGTGCCGCCGGGCGAGGACAAAGAGCACTACCTTCGGGTCGACTACAGCCAGTTCATCGATGACGAAGGCTCGCGGTTGCAACTGTCAGCGGCGCGCTACCGCAGTGACCCGCGGGCGCGCATCCTCCTCGCAGATGGTAACCAGCTCAGCCAGCACCGCGAGAACGAGCGCTACGCCATTGGCCTGAGCCAAGTGCTGATTGCCTCACCCAATGAATGGTTCGAGGTGCTCGGGCGGTTCTATGCCGTGAACGATCGCATCGATTACCAGGTGGCCAATGCGCCGCTGCAATTCGACAGCCAGACCGACATCCGCGCACTGTCGTTCGAAGCGGACTGGCGCAAGGCCGAAGCCCGTCGCCTGCGCATCCTCAGTGCCGGGGTTTACCAAGGCCTTGACCGGCTCGGCGCCCGCAGCAACGCCGACCTCGACCTGGACTTTCTGCGCTTGCGGGTTGCCGGCATGCAGAGCGACAACTTCACCGAGCAGTGGCAGGGCGTAGCCTCGGCGGCGGGGTACTGGAGCAACGACAGCCTGCCTGACAGCGAACGCGCTGTATTTGGCGGGCAGACGTTCGGGCGGGGCTACCCCAGCGACCAGGCCTCCGGCGACAAAGGTTGGGGGGTGGCCTACGAGATCAACTACAGCCTGCGCCGCGAAGGCGACTGGGTGAAGGTGCTGCAGCCCTATGTGGTGCTGGATGCGGCGCGGGCGTGGTTCAACGAGCTGGACGTGCAGAAGGCGCGCATGTCGTCGGCAGCGGTTGGCCTGCGCTTGGGCGACATGCGCTATTACAACATCGCCGTGGAGGTGGCCAAGCCTATGTCCGACATCGCGTTGGACAGCTTCAATCGACGGCCGCGGGTGAACCTGAGTTTTAGTTATCAGCTGTGAAGTAAAGGTCGTTGTTGGCGCGAACTGGAATCGGGCCAGGGTTCAATACCGCGGCTGTGCGCGTTCTCCGTAGGAGCGGCCTTGTGTCGCGAAAGGGGTGCGAAGCGCCCCCATAATTTCTGCCCCACGCTGATATCGGCGGGGCTGCTATGCAGCCCTTTCGCGACACAAGGCCGCTCCTACAGAGAATGGCGCCCACACGCGACAATGATGCCCGGCGCGGCCTTCGTATGCGGGTCTGCCCCCCGAACTCCGAACGCGCTACTTCACCGCCTGCAACAACACCCGCGGGAACAGGTTATCCAAGGTTTCCAGCAACCGCGCGTGATAGATCGGCTTGCGAAACAGGTCCAGTACCTGCAACCGCAGCAGGTCGCTGACATCGTCCATATCCGCGTGCCCCGACATCACGATCACCGGCAGGTGCTGGCGCGCTGTATGGTCACGCAGGCGCTGTATCAGGCCTATGCCACTTTCTTCGGGCATGCGCAGGTCAGTGATCACCAGCGCCACATCAGGGTGGCGGGTGAGCTGCTGCAAGGCGGCCTTCACCGAACTTGCCGTATGGCAGCAGAAACCCTGGCTTTCGAGCATTTCTGCCAGCTCCTCCAGCGCCTCTTGCTCATCGTCGACCAGCAGTATCTGTTGACGCAGGGTCTGCATGGACGGCTACCTCAAGCTTGAAGGTCACTGGGTGATAGCGTTCTTGATGGTTGTCATGATGGCGCTCACCTCGGTCGAGATGGGCGTCACGAAGCCTGCGAGCACCACTGCGACCATCGCCGCAATGACCGCGTATTCAATACCCGAAGCACCGTCCTCGCGTTGCAGGAATGTTTTGCAGTAGCAGATCACTTGTTGCAGCAGCATGGTTTGCTCCTTGCGCACTTGAGGGCGCCGCTCGTGGGGCCAGGTCAGTACTGCCCCTTTGCCATCAGAGCATCGCTGGCTTGGGGAAGGCTGCAAATGTAAGAAGGTATTAGTGCAAAAGTAGTGGTTTGGGTCAGCGTCCGTAAGTTCCTGTTTTCTCGAACTGTCAATTTACTGGCTTGAAAAACGCTGGCCACTTAATGGCGAATTGGCAGGCCTGCGCTACGGTGAAATAGCCAAATAGTTACTTATTGCCAGTATTCGGCCGGGCTCAGGGAGGGCGTAAATGAGCAGTCGCTTGACCATGATTCTGGCTGGCTTTTTCCTCGTCGCCGCGCTGCTCGCCGGTTACTGGGGGCTGCGTCTGAGCCGCTTGGCCGAACCGGTTGCTGTGCCCTCGCCAACTGTGGATGCCAGTGCTGCGGCGCCGCAGCAAGCGCCCACACCCGCCGCACCGCCGGAGCCTGCACGCTCGCCCATCGTGGTGCTGCGCAAGGCGGTCGCTGCCAATACCCCGATCACGGCCGATGATGTGCTGGTTGAGCAACTGCAGGTGGTGCCGGGCGAAGCGTTCCACAGCCCCGAGCAGGTGCTTGGCCGCAGCAGCCCCCGCCCGCTGTCTGCTGGCACTTGGCTTGAGGAGTCGAACTTCCACGCCGGCGGCCCGCTGGCACGGATGATCCGCCCCCACGAGCGCGCCGTGGCGGTCGCGGTTGATGACGTGATTGGCGCCGCCGGGCAACTGCGCCCTGGCGATTACGTGGACGTGTTGTTGTTTCTGCGCGAAGAGAACAGCAACCCGCAGGCCTCGGCGCAAGTGGTGCTGCCGGCGCTGCGCGTGCTTAGCGTCGACTCGCAGACGGGCCTGGCCAATGATGGCCGGCCTGCGCAAAGCGCCGAAGACGTGAAAGCACGCCGCGAGCAGCAGTCGATGAGCGGGGCTGCCACGCGCACCGTCGGCCTGGCTGTGCCCGCCGCGCTGGCCAGCCGCTTGATGCTGGCGGCCCAGGCCGGCACCTTGCGCCTGGCGGTGCGCAGCGCCGATGAGCAATTGCTGGCGCGCTACTGGGCAGGCCAGCAGGCCGATACCCAAGTGCTTGCCGCCAGCCGTGACCTGTACCGCTTCAGCCAGCTGTCCCAGGTGCCGGTGGCCGGCGCCGCCGCACCTTCAGGCGCGCCGGCCATGCAGATTATCCGCGGTGCCCAGGCGGGCGCTGCCACCCCCACACCCTGACCGAGCAAGGATGCACTTATGCGTCGTACGTTGCGTCGTCTTGTGCCGCTCTGGACTGTCTTGTGCCTTGCCCTGCTGCCGACGGCGCAGGCGGCGAGCAAGGGCTGCGCCGACTTTACCCGGCTGCCCTCGGTGATCGAGCTCGACCAAGGCTTGCAGCAGGAACTGCGCTTGCCGGTGGCAATCACCCGCGCCGCCGTCGGCGAGCCCAGGGTCGCCGACGTGCAGGCCAGCGGCACCCAGGCCGTGCTGCTGACGGCGGTGGGGCAGGGCAGCACCAGCCTGATGCTGTGGACCGCCTGCAGCGCAGCGCCGCACCGCGCCATGCTGTTCGTCAAGGGCCGCGCCAGTGCCGACATGGCCGAGGTGGCTGCATTGCCCGCAGGCCAGGCCGAGCTGCCGACCCAGGTGCAGGCCGACATCCGCTTCGTCGAGGTACGCCGGGTCAAGTACAAGGAGGCCGGCGCCAGGTTGTTTTTCAAAGGCTCCAACAACAGCCTGGTCGGCTCACCCGGTACTGTGCCCGGCACCACGGTACGTCCCGGCGACGTGCCGCTGGTGCAGGGCAGCATCCCCCTTGACGACAACGCCTTCAACATTGTCTGGGGCGGCGGCAGCAGCCGCTTTCTGGCGATGATCAACGCCCTTGAGAACAGCGGTTTCGCCTACACCCTGGCCCGCCCCAGCCTGACCGTGCTCAGCGGCCTCACCGCAAGTTTTCTGGCCGGCGGCGAGGTGCCGATCCCGGTGCCCAGCAGCGGCAGCGACAACGTGTCCATCGAGTACAAGGAGTTCGGCGTGCGCCTGGCCCTGACCCCGACCGTGGTCAGCGGCAACCGCATCACCCTCAAGGTGGCGCCCGAGGTCAGCGAGCTGGACTACAACAACGCGGTGACCATCGCTGGCACGCGGGTCCCGGCGCTCAACGTACGGCGCACCGATACCAGTATTTCCCTGGCCGATGGCGAGAGCTTCATCATCAGCGGCCTGATCAGCAGCAACGTGCGCTCCAGCGTCGACAAGCTGCCGGGCCTGGGCAACCTGCCGATCATCGGTGCGTTCTTCCGCCAGTCCAGCCTCAACCGTGAGGAAACCGAACTGCTGATGATCGTCACCCCGCACCTGGTGCAACCGCTGGCGGCCAATGCGCGCCTGCCCGAGCTGCCCGGCGAGGCGCTGCGCACCTACGACCCCAGTTGGGGGCGGCTGTTCTTTCTGGAAAACGGCAACTTCGAAGGCCGTGGCGGGTTATCCCAATGACTGAAAGCCTGAACCACACCTACCTGGCACTGACCCGCAACGAGGACGACCTGCAATGGCTGCAGGGCGCCCTGGCGCCGCTTGGCCAAGTGATCGGCGCCAGCGGCGGCAGCCTTGATGAGCTGCTGGCGCTGGTCGACATGACCTTCAGCAACCTGGTGTTCATCGGCCTGGACCGCGAGCAACTGGTGGGCCAGTGCGCGCTGATCGAAGGCATGCTGGAAGCCAAGCCGATGCTGGCTATCGTTGCCTTGGGCGATGGCATGGATAACCAGCTGGTGCTGCACGCGATGCGCGCCGGCGCCCGCGACTTCGTCGCCTACGGCTCGCGGGCCAGCGAAGTGGCCGGGCTGGTGCGGCGCCTGGGCAAGCGCCTGCCGACGGTGGCCAACAGCCCGAGCCTGGGCGGCCTGACCGTGCTCTACGGCGCCCAGCGCAGTGCCGACGGCGCCTTGCTGACCACCCATCTGGCGCGGGTAGTACAAGAAAGCGGCCAGCAGACCTTGCTGCTCGACCTGGGCCTGCCCCGTGGCGACAGCCTGGCGCTGCTGGGCCTGGAAGCCTCGTTCCATTTCGGTGACGCGCTGCGCCATTTGCGCAGGCTTGATGCAACCTTGATCGACAGTGCCTTCACCGGCGACAAAGGCGGCCTGCGCATCCTCGCCTATGCCGGCACCGACGAGGCGCTCACGCAGACCAGCGCCGCCGAGCTGTACATGCTGCTCAGCGCTTTGCGCCAGCATTTCCAGCACATCGTGGTCAACCTGACCGGGCAGGCCGACAGCGAGGCACTGCGCACCATCGTCAGCCACTGCGACAAGCTGATCATCTACACCGACCAGAACATCATCGACTGCCGGCGCAACCTTGATGTACTTGAACAGTGGCGCGACCGTGGCATCAAGCTTGAGCACGCCAGCCTGTTGGTCGACCGCTTCCTGCGCCAGGTTGCCCCGGACGCCGAAGCCCTGGCCAAGCGCTACGGCCTGCCGCTGCTGCGGGTGCTGCCGTACAGCCCTGAAGTGCGCTTGAACGCCAAGAACCAGGGCTTGAGCCTGTTCGAGCTGGCCCCGCGCGAAAGCCTCACCCAAGCCCTGCGCAGCCTCGGCGAGCGCCTGGCGCGGCGCTCGGAAAACCTGGCCCCGCCCAGCACCACCTGGCTGCGCCGTTTGTGGGGTAGCCGATGAGCCAAGAGCAACCTTTTGGCGGTACCCGCCACGCCGGCAACGACCCGCAGGTGCTCAAGCGAGCACTGCACCGCCATGTGATCGATGCCATTGAAGACAGCGGGCGCAACCTGCTCGAAGGCGCGCGGCCAGCGCTGGCGCAGTTCGTGCTGGAACAGGTTGGCGACTATGTCGGGCGCCTGCGCCTGGCCCTGTCGCGCTACGAAATGGAGCGCCTGGGCGAGGAAATCGTCGATGAGCTGACCGGCTATGGCCCGCTGGAGGTGCTGCTGCGCGACCCCAGTGTCACCGAGATTCTGGTCAACGGCCCGTACCGGGTGTTCATCGAGCGCGGCGGGCTGCTGCAACAGACCGACCTGCGCTTCATCGATGCGCACCATGTGGAGCGGGTGATGCAGCGCATTCTGGCGCCCCTGGGGCGGCGCCTGGATGAGTCGTCGCCGATGGTCGATGCGCGCATGCCCGACGGCAGCCGGGTCAATGCGATCATCCCGCCCGTGGCCCTGGACGGGCCGTGCCTGTCGATCCGCAAGTTCCGCCAGGACATGCTCAAGAGCGCCGACCTGCTGGCCACGCGGGCGATCGACCAAGCGATTTTCGACTTCCTTGAACTGGCCGTCAGCCAGCGCTGCAATGTACTGGTCAGTGGCGGCACCGGTACCGGCAAGACCACGCTGTTGAATATTCTCAGCCAGATGATCGCCCCCCAGGAGCGCCTGGTGACCATTGAGGATGTTGCCGAGCTGCAGCTTAACCACCCCCATGTGGTGCGCCTGGAAACCCGTCCGCCGAACGCTGAGGGCAATGGCGAAATCAAAGCCAGCGAGCTGATCCGCAACGCCCTGCGCATGCGCCCGGACCGCATCATCCTTGGCGAGATTCGCGGGGCCGAGGTGGTCGATGTGCTGACGGCGATGAACACCGGGCACGACGGCTCGATGAGTACCGTGCACGCCAACAGTGCTCAGGACGCCTTGCTGCGGCTGGAAACCCTGGTGGGCCTGACCGGGCGCCAGGTGGCCGAAAAGACCTTGCGGCAGATGGTCTGCGCAGCGCTCGATGTAGTCATCCAGCTGACCCGCCTGGCCGATGGCCGGCGCTGTGTCAGTGAAATTCTCGAAGTGGTCGGGGTGCGTGACGATGTCTACGTCACCAACGTGCTGTTTCGCCTCGACCGGCGTGGCGGCGAGGGCTTCCTGCGCGAAGCGCCGAACCCTGCCGGTGAAAAACTGCGCCACGAGGGCCTGCGCTGATGGGCCCGCTGCTGCTGGCACTGGCGCCGCTGCTGCTGGGCGTTGCGCTGCTGCTGGTGCGCCTGGGCCTGCTCAAGCGGGGCCAGGAGCGCATCGTGCAGCGGTTGGGCAGCGCCTACCTGGCGGTGCGCAGTGTCGCGGTTCGCCGCGACTGGCTCGACCCTATGCTGCTGCGTGCAGGCTTCGCCCAGGGCGAGTTGAAGTTGCGCCCTTGGGTGTTCGCCTGGTTGGGGCTGGTGCTGCTGGCCGCCGTGGGCGCAGGTGCGGCCGGTGGGCTGCTGGCGCTGCTTGGCGTGCCGGTGCTGGCCTGGCTCGGGTTGATCTGGCGCTGCCGGCGGCGGTTGCGGCAGATCATCCAGCAGTTGCCCGGCCTGCTGGATTACAGCGTGCGCAGCCTCAAGGCCGGGCGCACCCTCAACGATGCGGTGCTCGGCGGCATCGACAGCACCCGCGAGCCGCTGCGCTCGGCCATGCTGCGGGTGCGGCGCAATGTGCAACTGGGCGTGGCGCTGGACGTTGCGGTCAATGAACTGGCCGAGCTGTATCGCCAGGATGAACTGCGCCTGTTTGCCTTGGGCCTGCGTATCAACCAGCGCCATGGCGGCAACGCCAGCGAGCTGCTGGAAAACCTTATCAAGCTGATCCGCGAGCGCGAGCAGGGCGGCCGCCAGTTGCGAGCGATGACCGGTGAAACGCGCATCACCGCATGGATTCTTGGCGCCTTGCCGTTGGCCATGGTCGGCTACTTCATGTTCGCCAACCCCGGTTATCTGCTGGCCATGTGGCAAGACCGCCATGGCCAGACCATGCTGCTGTTCGCCTTCGCCCTGCAAGCCGTTGGCTGCGTGGTGTTGTGGCGCATGATGAGAAGCCTGTGAACATCGCCTTGCTGGCCTGCGCGCTATGCCTGTTGGCAGGCTTTGCCCTGCTGGCGCTGCAGGGGGCGCGGCAGTGGCGGGCGCGGCAACGGGTGACGCGGCGTTTGCAGGGCCGCCTGGGCCGCGATGAGCGCCTCGGTGACTGGCTGCACTGGCTGGGCAGCAGCCCGCTGGGCCTGCGCCTGCAACGGCTGGACAGCGAAACCCAAACCCTGCTCGACCGCCTGGGTTGGCGCCGCACCCGCCAGCGGGCGCTGTTTGCGGCGGTGCAACTGGGCCTGCCGTTGCTGGCGACCGGGGCGGCATTGCTGCTGGTGCATGGCCTGCCCGGTGAGCGCAGCGCGCGCTGGGGCGTGATGGTGCTGTGCGCGCTGGGCGCCGGTTACCTGCTGCCCAAGCGCCTGCTGGCAGCGGCCGCTGCCCGGCGCCAACGCACCATCAGCGCTGAAGTGGGGTTGCTGATCCCGCTGCTGCGCATTCTGTTCGAGACTGGGCTTGCGGTGGAGCAGGCCCTGCGGGTGCTGGCGCACGAGGGGCGCACGCTGGTGCCGCACATCAGTGCCGAATTGCGCCTGGTGTTGCAGCGCGTCGACTCGGGCCTGGCACTCGGCCCCGAGCTGGAAAAGGCCGCGCGGCTGCTGGCGGTGGACGAGTTCGTCGATACCTGCGTGATCCTGCAGCAGTTGCTGGTGCAGGGCAGTGGCTCGATGAAGTCGCTGCAGGCGCTCAAGGACCTGCTCGATGACCGGCGGCTTACCGGCTTGCAGGAGCGGGTGTCGAAAATGTCGGCAAAAATGTCGGCGGTGATGATGGTGTTTCTGTTTCCGGCCTTGCTGATTGTGCTGGCCGGGCCTGGGTTTTCCGCGCTGGCGCGGGCATTGGGGTCGTGAAGGAGAACGCGATGCGAGCAATCTTGATGTTCACCGGCCTGTTGCTGCTGGGAGGGTGTGCCGGCCAGCAGCCCGATGGCTTGAGCCGCCTGCTCGGTGGTGGCAGTTGCAGCAAGCCCGATGCCGACCAGCAACTGAGCCTGGACATGGCCGACCAGATGATCAACGAAGGCCGCCCGCATGCCGGGCTTGCCCACCTTGAGCAATTGCCCGAGCGCCTGGATCAGGTGCGCCTGCGCAAGGCAAAAGTGCTGCGCCTGCTGGGGCGCAACGAGGCCGAGCCGCTGTACCGCAGCTTGCTCGGTGGCTGCCTGGCAGCCGAGGGCGAACATGGCCTGGGGCAGATTGCCTCGGCGCGCGGCGACGACCAGCAGGCGCTGCGCCACTTGCAGCGCGCCGTGCGCCTGGCGCCCACCGATGAAAAAGTGCGCAACGACCTGGGCGTGGTGCAGATGAACCTTGGTCAGCATGCCCAGGCACGCTTTGAGTTTCTGACCGCCATCGAGCTCAAGGATGACAACCCGCTACCGGCGATCAACCTGGTGACGCTGCTGCTGGTGCAGGACAACTGGAACCAGGCCGAGGACCTGGTGCGGCGCCTGCATCTGGGCGCTGCGCAGTTTGCCGAGGCTCAGGCGCGGGCAGCCCGGCTCAAGGCTGGCGCACGTGGCCCGCTGGCCGCCGCAGCGCAGCCGGCGGCGCTGGTTAACTGAAAGGGGGTGGGCATGAACAGACGCTGGGGTGTGCTGGCTTGTGTGGTGGTGCCGCTGATGGTGTTGGCGCAGGAGCCGGAGCGGCCGGCTGAAACGGCCACCGAGGCGTGGCTGAAGGTACAGGCGAGCAATCGCCAGGCATCGCCTGTGCCGCAGGTGCAAACCGATAAAGAGCGCGATCAGGCGATGCAGCGCTGGTTGGACAGCTACAAGTATGCGATACCGGATTTTTACCGGTGGACCAAGGTTAATTCGTCGAACAACTGAGGGTTGGTATTGGCTATGTCCTGCTAGATCGCCGGGGGCGCTTCGCACCCCTTTCGCGACACAAGGCCGCTCCTACAGGAGGTCGCGTTCGTCTGTAGGAGCGGCCTTGTGT
>NZ_JABWRG010000033.1:0-45113 GCF_014268825.1 Pseudomonas sp. SWRI51
CTCGCCACAAAGGAGCTCGCCACAAGGAGATGTGTCTGGCGGGAACAGGTTTGTACAAAACCATAGAATCTCCCACAAAGACCGCGCACGGCTGCGATATTGAAGTCTGGCCCAGATTCCTGCGGGAGATCACCCAGCCCTTCCGGGCTGCGCTACCGCGCAGAGAACTGGGCAACGTGGGAGCGGGCTTGCCCCGCGATGCGATGCTGGCAGTGCTATCGCTATCGCGGTGGTTCGGCATTCCGAGCAAGCCCGCTCCCACGTTTCGATGTAAATCAGTTAGTTAGCGTTTGTTCTATGAGAGCTGGCGCCAGCCTGCGATGAGGCCGGCAGCATCCACAGTGGGATCAGTCAGCCAACCAACCCCACTCCCAATGCCGCAGGTTATCCTCGCGCAACACGAAGTCGCGCATCACCGCCTCACGCAACTCATCGCCCATGCGGTAGCTGGCCGCCGGGTCGCTCAGGTGCGAGCGAATCGCCTGCAGCCACTCCTCGGTACTGTTGCTGTAAACCCGCGTACATGGCAGGTAGCCGCGGTAAGCCTCGGTGTCGGTGCAAATGGTCGGGTAACCACAGGCGCCGTACTCAAGCAGGCGCAGGTTGCTCTTGCAGTCGTTGAAGATGTGGAACTCCAGCGGCGCCAAGGCAAGGTCCAGGTTGAGGCTGGCAAGCTTGGCCGGATAGGCCTGCAAACCCACCCCTGGGTGGTACTCATGGATATACGGCTTGAGCGCCTCGGGGCACATACCGAAGAATACCCACTCCACTTCACCCGCAAGCTCGCGCACCACGTCGGCGATGATTTCCAGGTCGCCGCTGTGGCTGGTGCCCCCGCCCCAACCTACCCGTGGCTTGCTCGATACGCCACGGCGGCCTGGCGGCAGACTGGCCCATAGGTGCGGTGCCAACATGTTTGGCACCACGCGGATATCGCCATGCATATCTGACAATGCATTGGCCAACGCCTGCGTCGTCACCACCACCCGGTCGCACAGCCCTATACCACGGCGCAGGTGCTGCTCGATGTCGAGCGGCTTGTTACGTGCGTGGGTATTCTTCTTCGGTGCGCTCAGGACATAGTCGTCAATCTCGAAAACACGCCGGGCATTGGAGAATCGGGCAATACGTTCGAGATCGCGCACCGAGTCGTCGCTATGGCGCAGTTGCAGGATGATTACATCCGGATCCATACGCGCCAGTTGCACAATACTTGGCGACTCGTAGGCAATACGGCCCACAGCACGGCCAGCAGACTCCAACTGCCCGAATGGCTCGCTGACGCGGTAATGGCCTACGGCACTGTCATTGATTGGCAACCCCAGGATCGCGGGCAATGCGCGTGCACATAGCGGGTTCCAGCTCCCACGCAGGCTTGGTTCAATGCTGAAGTCTGCAAGTGTCAGCCCGAGGCTGGGGTTGTAAGCGGGGTCGCGAGCCACCTTGGGCAACCAACGCTCACAGAACACCTGTTGCTGCTCAATGAGCTGTTCCTGGCTAAACTCCGCGGGCGAAGTACAACCGTCAACCTTGAACAACAGCGAATACGGGGTACCCACCACCAGATACCCGAGCTGCCCGGCGCGCAAACACAGGTCAAGCTCCGCCAGACCCTGACCAAGGGCCTGCGCACCAAAGCCGCCTAATTCGTCGAATACCGCCTTGCGTACCATAAGGCAGTCACCACCTACGGCACTCCAGTTTTGCACCACCTGCAAGCGCTGAAGGTAGCCACGGGCGTGCATGTCTTCACCAGCAAACGCGCGGCCGGCGACACTTGATACGCCCAGTACCCTGCCAGCCTCAACCACCCGCTCGCGGGAATCGACCAGTTTTCCACCGACTATCGCCACCTCAGGCCGACGGGCATGCTGCAGCAGCTCAGCTAACCAGTTGCCCTGAACCACGCGCAGCGAAGCATCCAGCAGCAGCAGATATTCTCCGCGAGCCCGGGCCGCCGCCGCTTCAATCTGTTGCACACGCAAATGGCTGCCGTTCAGCATCACAACCTGAAGCGACTGCGCACCCAGTTCAGCCATTGCTCGCAGCCAGGCTAGTGTATCGAGCCCAACCTGCCCGTCAGCCACCAGCAGTAGCTCGCAGCCTGCAGAAGAACCATGCTCCAGGATGCTCTGGACGCAGGCCTGCAAGTCGGCAAGTTCACAGCTGGTCGTTATGATGATTGACACCAGCGGCGAGCCCTGGTGCACATATTCCACACGATTTAGCACGGCAAGATGGTCGTGATGGATCCGGTGATCTACTCCCAAACGAGTCAAATGCGCGGCCACCACCGGCTCGCTCTGCGCGATGACCTCCGGCAACGACAGCCATTGCGCGAAGCTCAACGCAGATTGCACCTGGATCTCGGCAATATGCTCGACCACCTGTGGCCCGCGCTTTTCGACCAAGCGCCATAGCAGGTCGTGCGGAGCCAGCTCTGCAAAATGACCATCAAACCCACCCATGTCCAGCACCGCCTCTCGGGCAAATGCCAGCGTTCGTCCGACGTAGGGGTAGCTGCGCAGCAGGTCGAGATTGAAGTCGGGCTTGAACACCGGCTCGCCTGCCTCCCCCTCAATCCAGGCCCCTTCATCGCTATACACACATGCAAGCCCAGGGAAAACCGCAACGCGCTCAGCAAGCAACAGCACGGCCGCTTCATCTACCGAGTCACCGGCGCGCAGGAGGTAGATCCAATCTGTATCACCCAGCGAGGCGACCACCTGATTGAGCTGCTGAGCCCATTGCTGCTGCAGGGGGTACTGAATAAGCCGCAGCCTGGTGTCGGGAGCGTGTTCGCCCAGCACCACACACGCGTGCACCGGATAGAGCTGGGCAGCCAGGCTGTCCAACGTCCGCGTCAACGCCAGGGCGTCACCTTCAAGATCCAGCACCACCGGGACAATGCGCGGCTGCTGCGGCCAGGTGGCGACAGTTTGCGGCAGCAAGGCGCGCTGAACATCACTGAAGCGGCGCACCGCCAACCACTGCTGGTAAAGCTCAGCGTAGCTTTCACAATCGCTGCCAATTCTCCCGTCAAGACGCGTCTGCCAATTGCTGACGACTCTTGCAAGGCACAATTCCTGCCACGCACGCGGCTGGCCGGCTTGGTCCAGCGTGACATAGCGCACCCAGCCACTGGCTGGCGCAGGCTCACCACTGCGTGCGGCGAGCATCTGCAGCAACCATCGCCACTCTTGAGGCAAACCGCGAATGACTTGGTCCTGCTTACTCAGCCTTTGCGGATGCAGGCGCTCTATCAACCCCGGCTCACTGAGCATGATCATGTTGCTGCGCCGCATCAGGCAGGCGAACAGCGCCAGATCCAGCAGCGCTACGAACGCCGCACCCTCACCGGTCAGCGCCGTGAGCCACTCCACTACCTGATCGCGGCGCATAAGCGCCGCCGAGAAGTTTCCAAGGAAATTGACCGGCCGGCCATCGAGCAGGGCAAGCATGTCCTCGCCCTTGAACAAGCTGTCGACCACTGCGAAACGCGTATTTGCCAAACGCATAGGCAGCATGAAATTGTTTTCGTCGCAGAATACGCGCTGCGACAGGACCAGCCCGACCTCTGCGTGCCCCTGCAGGGCCTCGGCCTGCAGTTCTACGCAACGCGCAAACAGTCGATCATCATCACACAGGATCTTGACCAGCGTGCCTCTGGCCAACGAAACCCCCTGCACAAGGTTGGCGACAAAGCCCAGGCGCCGGGCGTTGCGTACATAGCGTAAGCGCGCGCGTGACTCCCCCTCTACCGCACTGACGATAGATTCGATCTCATCGCCTTCACTGTCATCGCACACCAGCACCTCAAGATCGGTGCAGCTCTGACCCAGAGCGCTCTGTAGGGCCATCGCAAAGAAGCGCGGGTTGTAGGCAGGAATGACAATGCTGACCAGTGGGTTTGCGTTCACGTTAACGACCTTGAAAAAAAAATGCGCCGCACCTTAAGGTGGCGGCGCATATCAGACTAAGTAACAGCCGCTGTCAGATGTAGTTAATCAGTGACAGCCCTGCAACCTTGGCATAGGCCTGCAACGAGGCTTGCAGCATGTTGGTCTGCATCTGCAGACGCAACAGCACTTCGGCCTGATCGCTTTCGCGCAGGGATTTCTGCGTCAGGCTGTTCTCGTTGCTCAACGCTTCGTTGGTTTCGGCCTGGACATCCAGCGCCTGGCCACGGCCACCGATTGAGCTGATCGAGGAGGTCAACTGATTGCTGGCACTGGAGATGTTGCCAATGGCCGAATCCAGCGAAGCCTTGAAGTTCTGCTTGGCCACCGGATCACTGTCGATCGGCGTCTTCAGCGCAGTCCGCAGCTTGCTGACGGTATCGAGAATATTCTGGTTCTGGTGGGTATCGACTTTGATTGCGTAGGCGTCACCAGCTGCTGCAGGCCCGGTCAGGTCGATCTGCACACCCATGGCGGTTGCGCTGTTGCCGACCAAGGTACCGCTGGCAACCGGGCGGCTGTCAGCCGAAACCGGCGAGGCGTACAGTTCGTAGTCGGTGGCGCTGGTGAACTTGAGCACCGCACCTTCCGGGAACGCCGCTTTGTAGGCGACCGGGTCGGTGATGGTTGCACCGCTGACCTGGCTGGACGAAGCGTTGCCCGGGCTGCGGGTGCCGGTGATTTCGTCAGGCTTGGACGTCAGGCTGAAGGTGTGGCCGGCGATGGCGGCATCCGGGTTGGCCGAGTCGCCCGCCTGGAAGCTGATATTCAGGCGCAGATCGACGCCGCGAAAGGAAATCTCGGTGTTGCTGCCGCTTGGGTCGAACTTGCCGCCCTGGGTAGCTTCCAAGGTGACGTCGGTGCCGCTGGCGTCGGTGATCTTGAATTCGGTGCTGCTGGTGAATTCGATGCTGTAGGGCTCGCCACCGCGGAAGCGATCGTTGTAAACCGAGCTGCCGGAAACCTGGCCATTGGACAGGCTGACACGGCCGTCATCGACAGCCGGTGCGGTCAGGCTGGTCTGGCTGCGGCTGGTGTTCAGCGCCTGCTCGAACGCCGAGTAGCCGGTTTCGTTGGCCGCCAGCGACAGTGCGTCACCCACCTGCAGTTTGAGCTGGGTCTGGTCGCCCTGGTAAGTGTAGGTACCATCGGCGTTGCGCACGTAGGGCTGAGTGTCGCCCTTGGAACCGGAGAACAGGTACTTGCCGTTCTCGTCCTTGCTGTTCATCAGCGAGAACAGCTGCTCCTCCAACTCTCCGAGCTCGTCGGCGTTGGCCTTGCGGTCAGCGTCGGTGAAGCCGGCGTTGCCGGAGCTGATCGCCAGTTCGTTGACCTTCTGCAAAATGTTGCCGATGGAGTTCAGGGTGCTTTCGGCGCTGCCCAGCGAGTTGCGCACGCTGGTGATGTTGCCGCTGTACTGCTTGAGCATGTTCTGCTGCTGCTCAAGCTGCAGCAGGCGGGCGGCTGCGACCGGGTCATCGGCCGCAGTACGCACGCGAATGCCATCGCTGGACTCCTGCCGAGTCTTGTCCAACTTGGCGAAGTTGTTCGTGTAGTTGCTGCTGTTGGTGTTGTAGAACTGTGCAGTAGAGATGCGTACGCTCACGATCTACGACTCCTTAAAGGCTATTGATCAGGGTGGCGAAAGTTTCCTGGGCCGCCTTGATGATCTGCGACGACGCCGTGTAGTACTGCTGAAACTTGATGAGGTTGCCGGTTTCTTCGTCAACCGACACGCCCGACAAGCCGTTGCGCGAATCTTCGGCCGACTTGTGCAAGGCGGTGGTGGCATCGCTGTCCATTTGCGCCTGGCCGGTCTTGCCGCCGACATTGGACACCAGCTTGGCGTAGGCATCGGTGAAGCTGATGCCCTTGCCGTTGGCGTTCACATCGACGGTGGACTTGGTCTGCAGGTCGATAACCGACTGTGCATTGCGGTTGTCGGCAGAACCAGAGGCGGTCATCGAGACGGTGAAGCTGTCACCAGTCTTCGGCGCGCCGGCCACGTTCATTTCAAAGCTGAAGGTCTTCTGGGTGACGCCGTCGGCTTCGGTGATCGGGTTGCCGCTGGCATCGACCATCGGTACCGACAGTTTCAGCGTGTTGTCCTGCCCCGGCACGATGGTGCCGCTGCCGATGCTGTTACCTTGAGCGTCATACATCGTGTACGCCTGCGGCGAGGCGGTGTCGTCGGCAAACACCAGCTTGACGGGCGTGGAATACTTCAAGCCCTTTTGCAGGTCGCTGCTCTGGGTGGAGTCGTAGATATTCACCAGCGACGTCAGGTTCGGCTGGGTAATGGCACCGGTACCCTTGTTGCCCGAGGCGCTGATAGCGCTCAACGGCGCGGCCATGGCCAGACGCTTGGGGTCGGTCAGGGTGGCGTCAATGTTGGCAGCCGCGTTGCGCGTTGGGGTGATCTTGAAGCTGTCGCCGGCGCTCAAGCCGCCGCCATTGAGCGACAGGCTGAAGCCGTCGATCACAGGTGGCGGGGTGGTGCTCAGGTCGAAGGTGCCCATGTCGGTGCCATCAGGCAGCTTGCGCACGTTGTAGCCGGTGGCGCTGGTGAAGGTCACCTGGTAGTCGCTGGTGCTGAGCTTGCCGGTATTCTTGATGGTCACATCGAGGTTGCCGGAGCCTGCGCTGTTGCCCGACTTGGCAATGCTGCGCCCGGCGATGGCCTTGTCGCTGTTGATGTCAGCAAACAGGCTGGCACCGAACTCGCCGTTCTTGTCGATACCTTGCGCCAGCTGGCTGTTGATGGCATCGGCCACTACCAGTGCCACACGGCCCAGCTCGTTCAGCGCAGGGTCCAGGGTTTCCTTGCGGTAACGGATCAACCCGCCCAGCTCGCCGCCAGTGGTGCCGTTGGTAATGTCCATCTGCGTCGAGCCGCGGTTGAGGATCAGGCTCATGCGCGTCGGGTCGGTGCTGCTGGCGGCAACGCCGATGGTTTGGGTGGTGTTGCCCAGCACCAGCGCCTGGCCGTTTTTCAGGTAGACGTCGTAGTTGCCGTTCTTCTGCTCGACGACATCGGCGCCGATCAGCTTGGACAGCTCGCGCACCGCACCATCGCGCTGGTCGAGCAGGTCGTTGGGCTGGCCGGTAATGGCCGACATCTTGGAAATCTGGCCGTTCAGGTCAGCGATGGTCTTGGTCAGGTTGTTCACCTGAGTAGCCAGCGATGCCATGTTGCTGTTGACGTTGTCGTTCTGCTGGTTCAACTGCGACGACAAGGTGTTGAAGCGCTTGGACAGCGACTGCGCGCTGGTCAGCAGCAGCTGGCGCGAGGCGTCTTCGGTCGGCTTGGCCGAGGCGTCCTGCAGGGCACTGAAGAAGCTTTGCAGGGCAGCGGTAATGCCGGTATCGGCGCTGGACAGGGCGGTATCCAGCGGGGCGATCTGGTTCAGGTAGCTGGTGGCATCGGCCGACAGCGCGGTGGTGGTGCGCAGCTGGTTCTCAAGGAACGAGTTGTACACACGGCGCACGTCGGCGAGCGTGGTGCCGGAGCCAATGAACACCTGGCCGGCCTGCTGACCGCCCTTGGTCTTCTGCACGTTCTGCTGGCGCGAATAACTGTCGACATCGGCGTTGGCAAGGTTGTTACCGAGGGTGTAAAGCCCCGACTGCGCGGCGCCAAGCCCCGACATACCAATGTTTAGTAAACTCGCCATGGTTCAAGCCCTTAAAGTTTCGTTGTGGTACCGAGCGACGCGTAGCTCTCGTACGACTTCATCTGTCTTGCGATCTGCGAGATCTTGCTGGCGTAGTTCGGGTCGGTGGCATACCCCGCCTTTTGCAGCTCTCGCACAAACTGTTCTGGTTTATCGGCAGACTTCACCGCTTCTTGATAGCGCGAGTTGTTCTGCAACAGGCTGACCAGGTCGTGGAAGCTGTCCTGGTACGAATCGTAGGAACGGAACGCTGCGGTCTCCTTGACGAACTGGCCATCACGGAACTCGCTGGTAATCGCCCGTGCCTCGCCACCCTGCCAATTGCCGGTGGCCTTGATGCCAAACAGGTTGTGACTGCTGGAACCATCGCTGTTGCGCATGACCGACTTGCCCCAACCGGTTTCCAGCGCTGCCTGGGCGACCAGGTAGCGTGGGTCGACGCCAATACGCTTGGCGGCTTGCTCGGCCATCGGCAGCATGGTGGCAACGAACTCGTCGCTGCCGGCGAAGGATTTTTTCGGTGCCAACGGTGGCTGGGCCACGGCGCGCCCAAGGATGCGCGTGCCATCGCTACCGGCGGCAAACGCCTGCGCCGGCTCCCAGTCACCCTTGGCCACACCGTTGACCAACGGCTGCCCTTCACGGGCCGGCACGGGGGCGGTGTTGGTGGCGGTAGAGGGCACGATCCCGGCCAGCAGACGGTCGGTGAGCTTGCCCGGCAGCGCCAGGCGCCGCGAGTTGAGCGCCGCCACGTCATTGCGGTGGTTGCCGTTCTGTGCAAGGTTGGCCGCATCGACCACCTTGGTGCCCCACAGCGCCGGCGCCGCACCTTCAATGCGCGGGAACGGGCTGGTATTAGGCGGCGCCGCCTTGTTTTTCGACAGCTGGCGCACCAGCACGTCCTGCAGGCCAATACCGCCGCCCTCGCGGGACATGCTGACGGCCAGCTGCTGGTCATACATGTCGCGGTACTGTTTGACCGAGGAGCTGTTCGACACACTGTCTTCGTCGGCAAGCTCGTCGGTGGCCTTGCGAGAGGCCTTGAGCATTTCGCTGACGAACAGCGACTCGAATTCCTGGGCGACCTTGCGCACGTTGGCGTCGCTGTCGCGGTCGCCAAGCTTGAGCGAGCTCAAGCGGTTGAGGTCGGTGTAGGCGCCGCTGTCGGGCTTGCCGGAAATCAGGCTCTTGGAGTCCATGGCGGGTCCTCAGATCACGATCAGGTCGGCTTGCAACGCGCCGGCCTGCTTCAGGGCTTCGAGGATTGCCATCAGGTCACCGGGGGCTGCGCCCACCTGGTTCACGGCACGGACGATTTCATCCAGCGTGGTGCCAGGGCCGAACTTGAACATCGGCTTGGTTTCCTGCTCGGCATTGACCCGCGAGCGTGGCACCACGGCCGTCTCGCCATTGGAGAACGGGCCAGGCTGGCTGACAATCGGGTCTTCGGTAATGGTCACGGTCAGGCTGCCGTGGGTCACCGCTGCCGGCGACACCTTGACGTTCTGGCCAATGACGATGGTGCCGGTACGCGAGTTGATGATGACCTTGGCCACGGCCTGGCCTGGGTCGATCTCCAGGTTCTCCAGGATCGACAGGTAATCGACGCGCTGGCTTGGGTCCATCGGCGCACTGACCCGCACCGAACCCCCGTCCATGGCCTGGGCGACACCTGGGCCAAGCAGTTCGTTGACCTTGTCGACGATGCGCTTGGCAGTGGTGAAGTCCGGGCGATTGAGGTTCAAGGTCAGGCTGTTGCCCTGGTTGAAACCGCTCGGCACCGCTCGCTCGACGCTGGCACCGCCAGGAATACGGCCTGCCGACGGAACGTTGACGGTGATCTTCGAACCGTCACGGCCCTCGGCATCGAAGCCGCCCACCACCAGGTTGCCTTGGGCGATGGCGTAGACGTTGCCGTCGATACCCTTGAGCGGGGTCATCAACAGGCTACCGCCGCGCAGGCTCTTGGAGTTACCGATGGAGGACACGGTGATATCGACCACCTGGCCCGGCTTGGCGAACGCCGGCAGGTCCGCATGCACCGACACCGCCGCGACGTTCTTCAACTGCACGTTGCCGGAGCCGGCCGGCACCTTGATGCCGAACTGCGACAGCATGTTGTTGAAGGTCTGCAGGGTGAACGGGGTCTGCGTGGTCTGGTCGCCGGTGCCGTTCAGGCCCACCACCAGGCCGTAGCCGATCAGCTGGTTGGACCGTACGCCAGAAATACTGGCGATATCCTTCAGCCGCTCGGCATGGGCTGCGAAGGCGCAGATCAGTAGCAGTGTCGCGGCAATCAACCGTCTAGCGTTGAACATGGTCATCCGTACTCAGAAGGGCCAGAGCGGGCTGAGGAAGAAGCGGTCGAACCAACCAGGCTGGCTGGCATCGGCGAACGAGCCGGTCCCCGAATAGGTAATGCGCGCATCGGCAACCCGGGTGGACGGCACGGTGTTGTCGGTGGAGATATCGTCGGCGCGAATCATGCCAGCGATACGCACCAGCTCTTCACCGGTGTTCAGCGTCATCCACTTTTCGCCGCGTACGGCGATGATGCCGTTAGGCAGCACTTCGGCCACGGTCACGGTAATCGAGCCGGTCAGGGTGTTGCCCTGGGACGCCGAGCTTGCGCCCTTGGTCGCCCGGGTGCCTTCGTAACCGGCATCGAGCGTCAGGTCGCCGCTGCCCAACGGGTTGTTGGTGTTGGGGATGGCACCGAACAACGACGTCAGGCCGATATTGGCCTTGCTGTCCTTGGCGATCTGCGAGCCTGCGTTCTTGCTGGCCGAGGTGCGCTCGTTCAGGGTAATGGTGATGATGTCACCGACCCGGAACGCCTTGCGGTCGGTGTACAGGCTCTGCTCGAAACCGGACTGGTAGATCGAACCGTTGTTGGCCGCCGCCGGCAACGGGGTGCGCGGCAGAACCGGCGCATAGTACGGGTCGTTGGGCTTGGGCGTCGGCGCGACGCAACCGGCCAGCGACACCGCCCCCCCCAGGGCGAAAACGAACAACAGACGCTTCATGACATACCTCACGGTGTTACTGAGTTTGGCTTACAGCTGCTGGGTGACGAACGACATCATCTTGTCAGCGGCGGAGATGACCTTGGAGTTCATCTCGTAGGCACGCTGGGTGGTGATCATGTTGACCAGCTCTTCCACGGTGCTCACGTTGGAGTTTTCCAGGGTCTGCTGCAGCGTGGTGCCGAAACCGTTCAGGCCCGGGGTACCGACCTGCGGCGCGCCGCTGGCTGCGGTTTCCAGGAACAGGTTGTCGCCGATCGCCTGCAGGCCGGCCGGGTTGATGAAGTCAGCGGTCTGCAGGTTGCCGATCACCTGGGAGGCCGGGTTGCCGGCGGTGGTGATCGACACGGTACCGTCCTGGCCGACGGTGAAGGTCTTGGCATCGTTCGGTACGACGATCGCAGGTTCCAGGGCAAAACCATTGACGGTCACGACCTGGCCATCGGAGTTCAGGTGGAAAGTACCGTCACGGGTGTAGGAAACAGTGCCGTCCGGCTGCAGAACCTGGAAGAAACCACGGCCATTGACGGCCAGGTCCAGCGGGTTCTCGGTGGTTTGCAGGCTGCCGGTCTGGAAGTTTTTCTGGGTGCCGACGACACGCACACCGGTACCGACCTGCAGGCCCGAAGGCAGCTCGCTGTCCTGGGTGGACTGCGCACCTGGCTGGCGCTTGATCTGGTAGAGCAAGTCCTGGAACTCGGCACGGTCACGCTTGAAGCCGGTGGTCGAGACGTTGGCCAGGTTGTTGGAAATGACGGTCAGGTTGGTGTCCTGGGCGGACAGGCCGGTTTTAGCGACCCAAAGAGCCGGAAGCATCAGTATTCTCCTCGTGCGCCTGTTTTACGGCACCCGTTCAAGTGTGGTTAGCCGATTTGCAAAACACGCGCCATGGCTTCATCGCCTTCTTTGGCAGCGCTCATCATCTTTACGTGCAGCTCGAACTGACGCGACAACGCCAGTACCGAAGTCATTTCTTCAACGGCGTTGACGTTGCTGCCTTGCAGGAAGCCCGACACGACGCGCACTGTGCCGTCAGCCGGTGCCGCCTGGCCGCTTTGGGTGTGGATCAGGCCGTCAGGGCCTTTGGTCATGGTCTTGATGTCGGGGTTGACCAGCTTGATGCGGTCGACCTCGGCCATCACCCGCGGGTCTTCGCCCATCGAACGGATGCTGATGGTGCCGTCAGCGCCCACTTCGACCTTTTGCTCAGGCGGAATGGCAATCGGGCCACCGTTGCCCATGACCGGCATGCCATTGCCGGTACGCAGCACGCCAAGGGCGTCAATGTTCAGGCTGCCGGTGCGCACATAGGCTTCGCTGCCATCGGGCGCCTGCACGGCGATGAAGCCGTGGCCGCCGACGGCGACGTCGAGGTCACGGCCGGTTTCGATCATCGGCCCTTCACTGAAGTCGGTGGCGGGACGCTCGGTCATGGCGAAGGCGCGCGACGGAAAGCTGTCGCCGAATACCGGCATCGAGCGCGCCTGCTCCAGGTCACGCTGGAAACCGTTGGTAGTAACGTTCGCCAGGTTGTTGGCATGGGCCTTCTGCGCCAGCGCGTTCTGGCTGGCGCCGGTCATGGCCACGTAAAGCATCTTGTCCACAGTCTTCCTCCGCTGCACTGGCGTTCGATTGCCGCTCGCCGCTGCTATGCAGGCTACAAAGCAAGTTCCGAACCAACTTTTGAAAAACTTGAAAAAGCCCGTGGATACGGGCTTTGCGTCGATAAGCTCGGGCGTAGCGTGCCGGATAACCGGCGCTGGGTTGCCGCTTGCGGCAATACAGCCCCCACGCGACGCGATCCCTCGTAGGAGCGGCCTTGCGTCGCGAAAGGGCTGCCAAGCAGCCCCGGCGATTGTGCATGAACCCGAGATCCTGGGGCTGCTGCGCAGCCCTTTCGCGACGCAAGGCCGCTCCTACACACAAAGCCCGGATCGACAGCCGGGGGAGATTCAGTTGTTCAAGTCCCGGCAACCGGCATTGTTAAAGGGCCCGGCAAACTTCTTCCAGCCCTCCCCCGGCGCCCACTGCGCGCACACCAAGCGCCCATCGGCCTGGCTTTCCCAGCGCCACCAAGGCGCCATAGCCGCCTGCGCCTGATAAAGGCCGAACACAGCCAGCAGCATGACCAGCAGCTTTTTCATAAGCGCTCCTGCAAAAATGACGAACCCCTTCAGGGAAGGGGTTCGTCCAGTCCCGCTCAGCCAACCAACATCAGGTCATCTGAATGATGGTCTGCATGATGGTGCTTTCAGTGGAAATGGTCTTGGCGTTGGCCTGGTAGTTGCTCTGCGCCTTGATCAGCTCGACCAGCTCTGCGGTCAGGTTGACGTTGGAAGCTTCCAGCGAGTTGGACTCGACACTGCCCAGGGTGCCGGTCTTCGGCGAATCGATGCCCGGAATGCCCGAAGCAAAGGTCTCGGTCCAGCGGGTACCACCGACCTGCTGCAGGCCCTGGTCATTGGCGAAGCTCGCCAGCGCTACCTGACCAATGGCCCGCGACTGCTGGTTGCTGAAGCTTGCGAACATCACGCCGGTGGAGTCGATCGACAGGCTCGACAGGATACCGGTGGCGTAGCCATCCTGGGACTGCGACATACGCGCGGTCTCGGTGTTGTACGAGGTGGTGCTGTTCATCGACAAGCGCATGCCGTCAGTGGCCGCAGCCGAACCGTTCGACGCCCAGTTGCCGGTAGCATCCTTGGCCGCCGGGATCCAGCCCTTGAGCGTGAAGGTGTTGTTGGTCACCGACCACGCGGTAGCTGGGGTCACCGCTTCGGCAGCCATCGACAGCACGCTGCCGTCGGACTTGAACTTGATAGTACCTTCCAGCGGGTCGGTGCTGGTCGGGTCGAGCGGGTTGCGGCCGTCGACCAGGGTGTACATGGTCCACTCATTGGTGCCGGTCTTGCGATAGAACTGCTCCATGGTGTGCTCGTTACCCTGGCTGTCGTACACCTTGGTCGGGAACGACTTGGTGTAGGTCGTGTCGTCCGAAGGGTCGAACGCCGGGCCACCCGCATCTGCCGGAGGAGTAGGCGTCGGGATGATCGGCAGGGCAATGATGTCGGCTTCGGAGTTCAGGTTGATGCCCTGGTCGATCAGGGTGGTAGCCTTAGGCGCCAGCGCCGAAGTGTCGATCTTCAGGTCGGTCAGGATGCCCTTCTTGATGTTGCCATTTTCATCAGCCGCATAGCCCTGCAGGCGCAAGCCGTCGGAGGTAACGACGAAGTTGTCCTTGTTGTTCTGGAACGCACCGGCACGGGTGTAAACCTGCGCGCCGTTGTCGGACAGGATGAAGTAGCCCTGCCCCTGGATACCCATGTCCAGCACGTTGCCGGTGTTGTTCACGTCACCCTGGCTGAACTGCTGGGAAACCGCAGCCAGGCGCACGCCGTTACCGACCTGGTTCTTGCCCACGCCCAGACGGTTGGCGCCGGCGTACACATCGGCGAACTCGGCACGCGAGGACTTGAAACCAGTGGTGTTGACGTTGGCGATGTTGTTGCCGGTAACGTCGAGTTGCTTGTTGGCTGCGTACAGACCGCTAAGGCCGATATTGAAAGACATGCTGTTGCTCCTTTTGCCGTTCTGTCGGCCTTAGATACCGATTGTTTGTACGTCGGACAGGGAAACCTTGCCCACACCTGCGAGGTTGAGAACCATCTCGCCGGTGGTGTTGAAGCTGACACTGGTGACCTTGGCCGGCAGCAGGGTGTTCATCTGCACCGACTTGCCGTCCACCGTGGTGGTGGCGGTAAAGGTGTAGGTACCCGGCGCGACCTTCTCGCCCTTGGCGTTGGTGCCGTCCCAGATAAAGTCCGCGTAGCCGGCTTTCTGCTCGCCCAACTCGATGGTCTTGACGGTGTTGCCGTCCTTGTCGGTGACAGTGACCTTGGCCTCGTTGATGGCCTGCGGCACGACAAACTGGGCGTTGAAGCTTTCGGCGGTATCGACCACCGCCTTGGTGTTCTGCACGATCACCGAGCGCCCGACCAGGGACGAGGCCTGCAACGCCTGGGACGACGCCATGGCGCTGGCGATGTTGGTCACCGACTCGTTCAGCGAGGTGATGCCTTCGAGGCTGCTGAACTGCGCAAGCTGGGCCACGAACTCGCCGTTGTCCTGCGGATCGAGCGGGTTCTGGTGCTGCATCTGGGTAACCAGCAACTGCAGGAACGCATCCTTGCCCAGGGTGCTGTTGTCGTTGGTACCGCTGAGGCTTTTCTTGTTGGCGGCGTTACCGGAGCTCACGCCTGAGGAGGCGATCACGTCGTTGAGGTTTACACCGCTGGTAGAAGTCGTTGCCATGGTTCGGATTCCTTATCACTGACCCAGGGTCAGAACTTTCTGCATCATGGCCTTGGCGGTGTTCATCAGCTCGGCGTTGGTCTGGAACGCACGGCTGGCGGAGATCATGTCAGCCATCTCCTCGACCACATTGACGTTGGGGTAGTAGACGTAGCCGTCCTTGTTCGCCGCCGGGTGGTTGGGCTCGTAACGGGCTTCCAGATTGCTCTGGTCCTCGATGATGCCCTTCACCTGCACGCCCTGCCCCGCTTCACCCTGCTCTTCGAACAGCGACTGGCCTGCTTGCGCGTTCTGGAAGGTGGTGGCGAATACCGGGTGGCGGGCACGGTAGGTCTGGTCGATGCTCGACGAGACGGTCTCGGCGTTGGCGATGTTGGAGGCAACGGTGTTGAGGCGGGTGTTTTGCGCGCTCATGCCGCTGCCGGCGATGTTGAAGACACTGGACAGGGACATGCTTATTCTCCGCGCAGGGCTGAGACCAGCCCTTTGAATTTGCTGTTGAGCAAGGTGAAGCTGGCCTGGAAGCCGATGGCGTTTTCGGTGTAGTTGGACTGCTCGATATGCGCATCGACGGTGTTCTGGTCCACCGACGGCTGGGTCGGGGTACGGAACTTCAGGGTGTCGTCAGCCATGGCCAGGCCTTCGGCTTCGATGTGCCGGGTGTTGGTGCGATCCAGGGCGATGCGACCTTTTTGCTGCTTGTCCGCCTCGGCGGCGAGCACGGAGGAAAAGTCCATGTCACGCGCCTTGTAGTTAGGCGTGTCGGCGTTGGCAATGTTGTTGGCCAGCACCTCGGCGCGCTGGGCGCGGAAGCCCAATGCCTTTTCGTGGATGCCAAGGGCTTTGTCGAAGCTGATGCTCATGTCTGGGAAACCTTCAGAGGTTGACCGGAATTTCGTTGGCAAAGCTTTAGCAAGGGCTGTGCCACTTTCACCAAAGCCCGGAATCTGCGGGCTGCGCTGGGTATTGGGGTTTGCCGGCTGCCAGAAAAGCGGCAAAGCGCTTCCGCCTTGGCGCAGGCAAGCGGCAATTGCCAGGCGGCAACAGCGGCAAAACAAAAAATTGACGTGGGTTGCGGCGGGGTTAGCGGCAAGCCTGTGCCGGCCTCATCGCAGGCTATCGCCAGCTCCCACGGGTTCGGTGCTGGCCATCAGCATCGAGGCTGAGCACGGTCTTTGTGGGAGCTGGCGATAGCCTGCGATGAGGCCGGCACAGGCCTGCTCGGGAACCTAGGGAAAAACAACAAAAAAGGCCGGCATCTTTCGATACCGGCCTCTTTCTACCACCCACCCGCCTTACTTGGCCTGGTAGATGATGCCTGGGCTGCACTGCACCATCTGATAATGGTCCGGCAGCCCATTCAGCGCCTCGGAAGCCCCCAGGAACAGGTAGCCGCCCGGCTTGAGGGTGCTGTGAATGCGCATGAGGATGTCCTTCTTGACCTGGGCCGAGAAGTAGATCAGCACGTTGCGGCAGAACACGATGTCGAATTTGCCGAGCGATGCGTAGCTGTCGAGCAGGTTGAAGGAACGGAACTCGACGCGGTTGCGGATCGGCGCCTTGATCGCCCAGCGGCCCGGCCCTTTCGGGTCGAAATAGCGCTGCAGGCGCTCCTGGGACAAGCCCCGTGCAATGGCAAGGCTGTCGTATTCGCCAGTCTTGCAGTTGTTGAGCATCAAGCCAGACAAGTCGGTGGCAACGATCTGCGCGCCCATTTTCAGCTGCCCGAGGTTGCCGCGCTCGAACTCATCGATGGTCATCGAGATGGAGTAAGGCTCCTGGCCGGACGAGCACGCCGCCGACCAGATACGCAGGCGCTGGCCTGGGTTGCCCTTGATGAACTCGGGGATGACCTTGTTCTTGAGCACTTCGAATGGATAGCTGTCGCGGAACCACAGGGTTTCGTTGGTGGTCATGGCGTCGACCACCTGCTCGCGCAAACCGCTGCGCGGTTGGGTCTGGATGCGCTGCACCAGTTCACCCAACGACTTGATACCCTGTTGCTCCATCAGCTTGTTGAGACGGCTGGAGACCAGATACTGCTTATTCTCGCCCAGCAGGATGCCACAGGCTTTTTCCAGGAAGACCCGGAACTGTTCGAAATCCAAATTACCCGTAGACACAGCTGCCGCCTCTTTCTATTCGCTAACGCCGGGGCGAGCCCCGGCTGTTTCAATGAGTTGCCTTGATCCGGTCGACTACCCGTTGGGCAAGGTCGTCCGGCCTGAACTTGGCCAGGAAGTCATCAGCCCCGACCTTTTTCACCATCGCCTGGTTGAATACCCCGGACAGCGAAGTATGCAGGCAGATGTGCAGTTTTTGCATGCGTGGATCGCTACGAATCTCTGATGTGAGGGTATAGCCGTCCATTTCCGGCATTTCAATGTCGGAAATCATCATCAAAAACTCGTCTTCTGGCCGTTTGCCTTCATCGACCAGCTTGCGCAGGTAGTCCAGCGCCTGGCGACCGTCGTTCAGCGCCACCACCTCCACGCCGACCGTTTGCAGACAACGGCTGACCTGCTTGCGCGCCACCGACGAATCGTCGACCGTCAGTACCCGCAGCAACACCGCCTTGTCGGCAACCTCGGCATCCACCACACCGGCCGAGACCTGTTGTGACGACGGCGAAACCTCGGCAAGCACTTTTTCCACGTCGATAATTTCAACCATGCGGTTATCGACCCGAGTGACTGCCGTCAAGTAATGGTCACGCCCGGTACCCTTGGGTGGCGGGTGGATCTCTTCCCAGTTCATGTTGACGATGCGCTCCACCGAATGCACCAGGAAGCCTTGGGTCTTGGTGTTGTACTCGGTGATGATCACGAAACTGTTGCGCAGTTCTTCACGCAGGCCCGGCAAGCCGGTGGCCATCGACAGGTCCAGAATCGGAATGGTCGCCCCGCGAATGTTGGCCACCCCACGCACCACAGGGTGCGCCTTGGGCAGCAAGGTCAGCGCCGGGCACTGCAGCACCTCGCGGACCTTGAATACATTGATGCCATAGAGCTGGTCGCCATTGAGGCGAAACAACAGCAGCTCCAGGCGATTCTGCCCCACCAGCTGTGTGCGCTGGTTGACCGAATCCATTACTCCAGCCATGCCGGACTCCTTCAACGATTGCCTGCGTACCAAGTCGGCACGGGGATTGCTTTTTTGAGCACCATGTACACGAAAACGACATTTTCCCGACGACTGACGCACTGGCTGACCGGCTCGCTTGCCGCGCTGTGCGTAGTAGCGCCTGGCCTTCAGCCGCAGGCGGACGCGTTCACCTTGCCTGAACAGCTTATCGGTGTCACCCAAGGGTTTCTTGAATTCACAGTCGAAGATTATCTGGCGACCACCCAGACCCAAGGCCGTTACGAGATCCAGGTGAACAACCTCGACCCGCGCCTGCGCATGCCGCAGTGTAGCCAGCAACTTGACGCGTCCCTGGAAAGCACCACGCCTTTGGGGCGAGTCACGGTGAAGGTGCGTTGCGATGGCAGCTCGCCATGGACGGTGTTTGTCCCGGCCCAGGTGCGGCTGCTGCGCGACGTGGTGGTAATGACCCGCCCGCTGCGCCGCGAAAGCGTGATCAGCGATGCCGACGTAGGCCTGCGTGAGCGCGATGTCGGCACCCTGGGGCCTGGGTATCTGACCCAACTGGACCAGGCCCTGGGCATGAAGCTGATTCGCCCGGTGGTGGTCGACCAAGTGCTGACCCAAGTTCACCTGGAGCAGGCCGAAGTAGTTCGCAAAGGTGACCAGGTGGTAATCATTGCCCGCAGCGGCAGCCTGAGCGTACGCATGCCAGGCGAGGCCCTGACCAAGGGCGGGCTGCAGGAGCAGATCCGTGTGCGCAATCTCAATTCAAAACGTGTAGTCAAGGCGCGGGTGACCGGGCCGGGCCAGGTCGAGGTGTCAATGTAACCACTGGCCGGCAAACAGATGCCGGCAAACGACAGAAGACTGGCGGGGCGGAACCGCGCCCCCTAAACTAGGTCAGAAATCGGGTCATGCATGCGAGCAGACAAGCGGTCGCGTATTCGCGCCTAAAGTTTGTTTCGGGTTGGCCGAAAACAAGGCATGCGTCCAAATACCCAGAGGTTCTGATCATGGTCATCGACTTCAGTCGTTTGAATAATTCTCCGTCGGTTGCAGGCGGCGTGCGTGGCACTGCCGCCAACGGCAGCAGCGAGAAAGCCGCGCCAACTGGTGAAACGCCAGTGCGCGCCAGCGAAAGCGGCGAAACGGTTCATTTCAGCCAAGAGGCTCAGCAGTTGCAAAAGATCAGCGATAAGCTGCGCGACCAGCCTACCGTCAACAGCGCCCGCGTGGCCGAGTTGAAGCAGGCCATCGCAGACGGCAGCTACCAGGTCGATGCCGGCCGGGTCGCCGGTAAACTGCTCCAATTCGAAGCGCAGCGCTAACGCTCCGGCGCGCTGACTTCAAGGACGCAACATAGCCAAGAGTTAGCCATGCACGACACAACCCTGCTGCAACTGATCGAAGACGACATCGCCCCCACGCACGAACTGCTCGACCTTCTACAAAAGGAAGCAGTGGCGCTGCATGGCCGCGACATGCCCGTGCTGGAGCAGATCCTGGCACGCAAACAGTCATTGATCGTGTTGCTCGAACAGCAGGGGCAGCGCCGCAACCACGTGCTCACCAGCCTCGGCCTAAGTGCTGATCGTGCCGGTGTGCAGGCAGTCGCGGCGCAGTCGCCCAATGGCGAACTGATCATGCAGCAGCTCGACGTGCTGACGCAGCTGATGGATGCCTGCCAGAAGGTCAACGAGACCAACGGGCGGATTATCCAGATGCAGCAGAACGCCACGGCCAACCAGATCCGCATCCTCAACGGTGGCGATTCTCCGTCGCTGTACGACAGCCGTGGCGCCACCTCGCCGATGGCCAAGCCCCGGGCCCTCAGCCAAGTGTGATTAATAGTATTCAAGGCACGGAACATACTGGCAAAATGCCTTTCTTGCGTGTGTAGCTTTTGCCTGGAGATTGATTACCCGTGTTCAATGAGACCGATGCCCCCCAGCCACCGAAGGTGCTCAGTACCCCTTTGGAGATTGCGGCCAACCTGCGCCAGTTGCTGGAAAGCCACGACCCGCTGATCATCAGCTTCCCTGAGCGCAGTCAACGGTTCCAGAGCTACGTGGTGCACGTCGACCGCGACACCGGTGTGGTGGCGCTTGACGAAATGATCCCCCGCGATGGCGAAAAATTCATCGAGAACGGCGAGCCGTTTCGCGTCGAAGGCTTCCATGACGGTGTGCGCATCGCCTGGGAGAGCAACACCCCGCTGACCATCACCGAGATCGACGGCCACCGCTGCTACCGCGGCCCGCTGCCGGAAGAAGTGGTCTACCACCAGCGCCGTAATGCATTCCGCGCTGCACTCAAGCTTTCGCAACTGGTCGATGTGGCCATCGACGGCACCTACCTCAAGGGCGATGGTGCTGTACGCGGCAAGCTGCTGGATATCTCGGCCACCGGCTGCAAACTGCGCTTCGAAGGCAATATCGAGCACCGCCTGCAACTGGGCCAGGTGTATGAGAACTTCAAGGCGGCCAACCCGCTGGGCCTTTCCGACACCATGGTCGAACTGCGCCACCTGCATTTTGAAGAACGCATCAACACCACGTTTGCCGGCGTGCGCTTCCATAACCTCAGCGGCCAGGCGCAGCGCAAGATCGAGAGCTTCGTGTACCAGCTGCAGCGCGAAGCGCGCCGGTTCGACAAAGACGATTATTGATCGCCGTTCGCTCCACCCCATCACCGATCAACCCCGCCCCACACCTGGCCCTAGTGGCAACCATTGTGGGAGCGGGCTTGCCCCGCGATAGCCTTGCTTCTTACCTGCGCCCATCATCACCGGCCTGCAACTAGCTGCGCTGCGGGTCTTGCGCAGACGCAACCTCACCAGCCTCTTGCGCCTCTTCTTCCGTATCTTCAGCCGCCACCGGCGCCTGCATCACGTCCTGCACGGTCTGTTCATCCACCCGCGGGTCAAGCGCCGCCGACAGCGGCGAACCGGCAGCAGGCATCGCCACGTGCCCAAGCGGGGCATCCTGCACCTGGTGCAGGCCGGTAACGGCCTTGGGCCGGATACGCCACACCAACACCAGCGCAAAACACACAAAGAATGCATAGAGCATCTGCGCGCCCAGCAGCTTCATCAGCACACCCGCAGCCAACGGCCCGATACAGGCGCCTACCCCGTAGGTCACCAACAGCATCGCGGTCAGTGATACACGCCGCTCGCTTTCGACGTGGTCATTGGAAAACGCCACGGCCAGCGGATACAGGCAGAACTGCAGCAGCGAGATGACAAAGCCAATGCCGAACAGCAGTTCGAGCGGCACGCCAGGCAGAATCGCCAAGGGCGCCGAGGCCAGGGCCAGGCCAATGGCCACGCTGCGGATCAGCACCGCACGGTCATAGCGGTCCGACAGCCAACCCAGCGGCCACTGCACCACCAGGCCTGCAAAAATGCAGCTACCCATGAACAGACCGATCTGTTCGGTGCTAAGCCCCTGGCTGGCTGCATACACCGGCGCCAAGCCGTAGAAAGACCCCACGATCAGCCCTGCACCCAACACCGTCGACAACGACTGCGGCACTCGCTTGATGAAAAACTTCGGGTCCATCGGCGCCGGGCGCAAGGCCGCCGGGTGAATGCGCCGGGTCATGGCCACTGGCACCAGGCACAGGGCAAAGCACATGGCCACCAGCATCAGCAGTTCCGGGCCAAGCTGCGGGTGCACCACCAGGATCAACTGGCCAAGCACCAGCCCCAGGTAAGAGGCGATCATGTAGCAGCTGAACACCGCACCGCGGTGCTTGGCGTCGGCCTGCTCGTTAAGCCAGCTTTCGATGACCATGTACTGGCACATCATGCCGAGGCCGACGATCATGCGCAGCCCGATCCAGGCGGGCAGCCAACTGGTCAGGCCATGGCCGAGCACTGCCGCACCGACGATACCGGCGCAGGTCGCATAGGCGCGAATATGCCCGACACGGGCGATCAGCCGGTGGCCGACCTTGCCGCCCAGGGCCAGGCCGAAATAGTTGGCGGCCATCAGTGCACCCACCCACAGGCTGTCGACATTTTCGGCAGCCAGGCGCAGGGCAAGGTAGGTGCTGAGCAGGCCGGAGCCGATCAGCATCATGAGGGCGGCGAAATACAGCGAGCGAAATGACTTCCAGATGTGTCGCATGCGTCCCGAAAAGCTCCCAGGTCAGGTGGCGGCGGTGCAGCCAAGCATAAGGGCAAAACCTGCCCAGTGCAGGCCCCGGCCATTGAAAAAGCGCGTCACGGCGCGCCTGTAACAGCTTTCGTCGCGCCCAGGCCAGCCAAGTTCAATCGCGCAGCGTCATGCCATTGGCCGGCAACGGCAACGCGGTCTTGTAGCGCACCTGCTTGAGGGCAAAGCTGGAGCGGATATTGGCCACCCCCGGCAGGCGTGTCAGGTAGTCAAGAAACCGCTCCAGCGCCTGGATGCTGGGCAACAACACGCGCAGCAGGTAGTCGGGGTCGCCAGTCATGAGGTAGCACTCCATCACCTCGGGGCGCTCGGCAATTTCTTCCTCGAAGCGGTGCAACGACTGCTCGACCTGTTTCTCAAGGCTCACGTGGATGAACACGTTGACGTCCAGCCCCAGGGTTTCGGGCGACAGCAAGGTCACCTGCTGGCGAATCACCCCCAACTCCTCCATGGCCTTGACCCGGTTGAAGCACGGCGTGGGCGACAGGTTCACCGACCGCGCAAGCTCTGCGTTGGTGATGCGGGCGTTTTCCTGAAGGCTGTTGAGAATGCCGATATCGGTACGATCCAGTTTGCGCATGAGACAAATTCACCTGGCTTTTGTGTTTGTGCGGAATGTTTATCTCCCTGGTAAGACAAAGGCAATGAACATGAGAGAAAAATTCTCCAGCCGCCCCCCTATGATGTAACAGACGCTGACCTGCCAGTCACAAGCCGGCACCAGCGGCGACCGCTTCAGAGCTCACAAAAACAATATTCGAGCGAGCGTAAACAGCATGAACGAGTACGCCCCCCTGCGTTTGCATGTGCCCGAGCCTACAGGCCGGCCAGGCTGCCAGACCGATTTTTCCTACCTGCGCCTGAACGACGCCGGTACCGTCCGTAAACCGCCCATCGACGTTGAACCCGCCGACACCGCCGACCTGTCCGGTAGCCTGGTGCGCGTGCTCGATGCGCAAGGCAATGCCCTTGGCCCATGGGCCGCAGACATCGACCCGCAGGTGCTGCGCCAAGGCATGCGCGCCATGCTCAAGACGCGCCTGTTCGACAGCCGCATGGTCGTGGCCCAACGGCAGAAGAAGATGTCGTTCTACATGCAGAGCCTGGGCGAGGAAGCCATCGGCAGTGCCCAGGCCCTGGCACTCAACCGCAGTGACATGTGCTTCCCCACCTACCGCCAACAGAGCATCCTGATGGCCCGCGATGTGTCGCTGGTCGAGATGATCTGCCAGTTGCTGTCCAACGAGCGCGACCCCCTCAAGGGCCGCCAGTTGCCGATCATGTACTCGGTGCGCGAGGCTGGCTTCTTTACCATCAGCGGCAACCTGGCCACGCAGTTTGTGCAGGCAGTCGGCTGGGCCATGGCCTCGGCGATCAAGGGCGACACCAAGATTGCCTCGGCCTGGATCGGCGACGGCGCAACTGCTGAGTCCGACTTCCACACCGCGTTGACCTTCGCCCACGTCTACCGCGCCCCGGTGATCCTCAACGTGGTCAACAACCAATGGGCGATTTCCACCTTCCAGGCCATTGCCGGTGGCGAGTCGACCACCTTCGCCGGGCGCGGCGTGGGCTGCGGCATCGCCTCGCTGCGGGTCGATGGCAATGATTTCATTGCCGTCTACGCCGCCTCGCGCTGGGCCGCCGAGCGCGCCCGCCGCGGCCTGGGCCCAACCTTGATCGAATGGGTCACCTACCGCGCAGGCCCCCACTCCACCTCCGACGACCCGTCCAAGTACCGCCCTGCCGACGACTGGAGCCACTTCCCGCTGGGCGACCCGATTGCCCGCCTGAAGCAGCACCTGATCAAGATCGGCCACTGGTCCGATGAAGAGCACCAGGCTGTCAGCGCCGAACTTGAAGCCGAGATCATCGCCGCGCAGAAAGAGGCCGAGCAGTTCGGCACCCTGAGCAACGGCCATATCCCCAGCGCCGCTTCGATGTTCGAGGACGTGTACAAGGACATGCCTGACCACCTGCGCCGTCAGCGCCAGGAACTGGGGGTTTGAGATGAACGATCAAATCAATGCAATCGACCTGGAAAACGCCATGTCCACCACTACCATGACCATGATCCAGGCCTTGCGCTCCGCCATGGACGTGATGCTGGAGCGCGATGACAATGTGGTGGTGTACGGCCAGGACGTCGGCTACTTCGGCGGCGTGTTCCGCTGCACCGAAGGGCTGCAGAACAAATACGGCAAGTCGCGGGTGTTCGATGCGCCGATTTCCGAAAGCGGCATCGTCGGCACCGCGGTCGGCATGGGCGCCTACGGCCTGCGCCCGGTGGTGGAAATTCAGTTCGCCGACTATTTCTACCCAGCCTCCGACCAGATCGTTTCGGAAATGGCGCGCCTGCGCTACCGCTCGGCCGGCGAGTTCATTTCGCCGCTGACCTTGCGCATGCCTTGCGGCGGCGGTATCTACGGCGGCCAGACCCACAGCCAGAGCCCCGAGGCGATGTTCACCCAGGTCTGCGGCCTGCGCACCGTCATGCCGTCGAACCCCTATGACGCCAAGGGCCTGCTGATCGCCTCGATCGAATGCGACGACCCGGTGATCTTCCTGGAGCCCAAGCGCCTGTACAACGGCCCGTTCGACGGCCATCACGACCGCCCGGTTACGCCTTGGGCCAAGCATCCTCATAGCGCCGTACCCGATGGCTATTACCAAGTGCCGCTGGACAAGGCGGCGATTACCCGCCCCGGCAACGATGTCACGGTGCTGACCTATGGCACTACGGTCTACGTCGCCCAGGTGGCCGCCGAAGAAGCTGGTGTCGATGCCGAAGTGATCGACCTGCGCAGCCTGTGGCCGCTGGACCTGGAAACCATCGTCGACTCGGTGAAAAAGACCGGCCGTTGCGTGGTAGTGCACGAGGCCACCCGCACGTGCGGCTTTGGCGCCGAACTGGTCGCACTGGTGCAGGAACACTGCTTCCATCACCTCGAAGCGCCAATCGAGCGCGTTACCGGCTGGGACACCCCCTACCCCCACGCACAGGAATGGGCTTACTTCCCAGGCCCTTCGCGGGTAGGCGCGGCATTGAAAAAGGTCATGGAGGTCTGAATGGGCACGCACGTCATCAAGATGCCGGACATCGGCGAAGGCATCGCGCAGGTGGAGTTGGTGGAATGGTTCGTCAACGTCGGCGACATCATCAACGAAGACCAGGTGGTGGCCGATGTCATGACCGACAAGGCCACCGTTGAAATCCCTTCGCCGGTCAGCGGCAAGGTGCTGGCCCTGGGCGGCCAGCCCGGTGAAGTCATGGCGGTGGGCAGCGAGTTGATCCGCATCGAGGTCGAAGGCAACGGCAACCATGTCGACGCCCCGCAGGCCAAGGCGCCGGAACCGGTAGCCGCAGCGCCACAGGCCGCGCCCGAGCCACGCCGCGAAGCGCCGCAGCCGAGCGCTCAGCACACCGCCGCCCCCATCGCACCGCGTGAGGCCCACGACAAACCGCTGGCCTCCCCGGCTGTGCGCAAGCGCGCGCTGGATGCCGGTATCGAACTGCGGTATGTACACGGCAGCGGCCCGGCCGGGCGCATCCTGCACGAAGACCTCGACGCGTTCATCAGCAAACCCCAGAGCAGCGCCGGGCAAGCCCCAGGCGGTTATGCCAGGCGCAGCGACAGCGAACAGGTGCCGGTGATCGGCCTGCGCCGCAAGATCGCCCAGCGCATGCAGGATGCCAAGCGCCGCGTTGCGCACTTCAGCTACGTCGAGGAAATCGACGTGACCGCCATTGAAGCGCTGCGCCAGCAACTCAACAGCCGCCATGGCGAAAGCCGCGGCAAACTGACCCTGTTGCCGTTTCTGGTGCGCGCCATGGTGGTGGCGCTGCGGGACTTCCCACAGATCAACGCCACCTACGACGACGAAGCGCAGGTCATCACCCGCCACGGCGCGGTGCATGTGGGTATCGCCACGCAAGGTGACAACGGCCTGATGGTGCCAGTATTGCGCCACGCAGAGGCCGGCAGCCTGTGGGCTAACGCCAGCGAGATCGCCCGTGTGGCGCAGGCTGCGCGCAGCAACAAGGCGACCCGTGAAGAACTCACTGGCTCGACCATCACCCTCACCAGCCTCGGCGCGCTCGGCGGCATCGTCAGCACGCCCGTGGTCAACACCCCCGAAGTAGCGATTGTCGGCGTCAACCGCATGGTCGAACGGCCGGTGGTGATAGACGGCCAGATCGTTGTGCGCAAGATGATGAACCTGTCCAGCTCGTTCGATCACCGCGTGGTCGACGGTATGGACGCTGCACTGTTCATCCAGGCTGTGCGCGGCCTGCTGGAGCAACCTGCCTGCCTGTTCGTGGAGTGACCATGCAACCGATCCTCAACACTACCCTGCTGGTCATCGGTGGCGGCCCCGGTGGCTATGTGGCCGCCATTCGCGCCGGGCAACTGGGCATTGCGACCGTGCTGGTGGAAGGCCAGGCCTTGGGTGGCACCTGCCTGAACGTTGGTTGTATTCCATCCAAAGCGCTGATTCACGTGGCCGAGCAGTTCCATCAGGCCAGCCGCTTCACCGAGCCATCGCCGCTGGGCATCAGCGTCGCCTCCCCGCGCCTGGACATTGCCCAGAGCGTGCAGTGGAAGGACGGCATCGTCGACCGCCTGACCAGTGGCGTCGCGGCACTGCTGAAAAAGCACGGGGTTAAGGTGATTCACGGCTGGGCACAGATCATCGATGGCAAACAGGTCGAGGTCGACGGCCAGCGCATTCAGTGCGAGCACCTGCTGCTGGCCACCGGTTCAAGCTCGGTCGAACTGCCGATGCTACCGCTGGGCGGCGCAGTCATCTCTTCCACCGAAGCGTTGGCGCCCAAGGCGCTGCCGCAGCACCTTGTGGTGGTCGGGGGTGGCTATATCGGCCTGGAGCTTGGCACCGCCTACCGCAAGCTGGGGGTACGCGTGAGTGTGGTCGAGGCGCGCGAACGCATTCTGCCCACCTATGACGCCGAACTGACTGCACCGGTGGCCGAGTCGCTGAAAAAACTCGGTATCGGCCTGCACCTCGGGCATCGCGTGGAGGGCTACGCCGACGGCTGCCTGCTGGCGCGCAATGGCCAGGACGAGTTGCTGCGTATCGAGGCCGACCAGGTACTGGTGGCGGTCGGGCGCCGCCCGCACACTCAGGGCTTTGGCCTTGAAAGCCTGGGCCTTGCGATGAACGGCGCGGCCATCGCCATTGATCAACGCTGCCAGACCAGCATGCGCAACGTCTGGGCGATAGGCGACGTGGCCGGCGAGCCGATGCTCGCACACCGCGCCATGGCCCAAGGGGAAATGGTCGCCGAGCTGATCCATGGCAAGGCACGCCGCTTTGCCCCCAACGCCATTGCTGCCGTGTGCTTTACCGACCCCGAGGTGGTGGTGGCCGGCGCCACGCCTGAGCAGGCCGCGCAGCAGGGGCTGGACTGCATCGTTGCGCAGTTCCCCTTTGCCGCCAACGGCCGGGCCATGAGCCTTGAAGCGAAAAGCGGCTTCGTGCGGGTGGTCGCGCGGCGCGACAACCACCTGATTCTGGGCTGGCAGGCGGTGGGCGTGGCGGTTTCGGAGCTGTCCACCGCCTTCGCCCAGTCGCTGGAAATGGGCGCACGCCTGGAGGACATCGCCGGGACCATTCACGCTCACCCGACCCTCGGCGAGGCGGTGCAAGAAGCGGCGCTGCGGGCGCTGGGGCACGCACTGCACATCTAGGGCAAGCACACTGAGGCGGCGAAAGCCGAGTTGGCCTGCAGCGTTACCAGACGCTGCAGGCATTTTTTTGCCTGCCAGAAACCCGCCAAGCCTAGTGCCAGTCAGCTAAGCCTATTCTGTGGGGGATTCTATGGTTTCGGGCAAGTCGCTCTTGATTATGTAGGAGCGGCCTTGTGTCGCGAAAGGGCTGCAAAGCAGCCCCAGGATCTGTGTACCCAGCAGAATCGCTGGGGCTGCTTCGCAGCCCTTTCGCGACACAAGACCGCTCCTACACTGACCGCGTAGACGGCATCGATATGGGGATGGGCGAGCTCTGTGGGAGCGGGCTTGCTCGGAATGCCGAACCACCGCGATGGGCCTGACTGGCTGGAATTACCCCAAGGCCTTATTCGGCGACGATATTCTTGCCCGCCGCCTTGGCCCGATACAGCGCCTGGTCGGCACGGGCCAACAGGCTGTGCTGGTTCTCTCCTTCGCGCCACTGCACCACGCCATAGCTCATGGTCAGCCGGCACTCGCCCACCGGCGCAAGCTCGGCCACCGCTTTGCGGATGCGCTGGGCCGTTTCACAGGCTTGGGTCAGCGTGGTGCCGGGCAGCACCACGGCGAACTCATCGCCACCCCAGCGCGCCAGCATGTCCTGCTCACGCAAATGCGGGCGCACCTGCTCGACGAGCTCTATCAGCAGCGCGTCGCCACGGGCGTGGCCGTACAGGTCGTTGACTGGCTTGAAGTTGTCCAGGTCCATGGCAATCAGCGCCAGCGGCTCGCGAAAGCGACGCGCCCGCTCACACTCCTGGTGCAGGGTCTTTTCCAGATGGTAGCGATTAGCCGTGCGAGTGAGGGAATCGCGTTCGGCCAACTGTCGATTCTCGTCTAGCTGGCGCAGCAACTGCTGGTTGACCCAGGACAGCTCGCGGGTGCGCTCGGCCACCAGGCTTTCCAGCGACTGATTGCGCAACTCAAGCTGTACCACCAGGCGCTTGCGGTCATCGATGTTGCGATGGGCGCCGAGCATACGCGCCACCGTGCCGTCCTCGTTGCGGTCAATGATGTAACCACGGTCCTCGACCCACAAATGGCTGCCATCACGCCGGATGCAGCGATACTCGATGCAATACGCCTCGCTACGCTGCTCGAGGTAGGCCTCGAAATGCGCCATCACCCGCGGGTAGTCCTCCGGGTGGATCACGTTTTCCCAAGTGAGTACGGAGTTGTCCAGCGAGTGGCTGTCATAGCCCAGCATCGCGTACCAGGCCGGATTGCGATAGACATAGCCGGTGTTGGCATGCCAATCCCAGACGCCGTCGCTGATCAGTTCGAACAAAGTGTGCAGCTGCTGCTCAGTGAAACCGGTTGGAACCGGCTTTGGTACCTGACTCATGGACACTCCCTCCGTTGCCCAGCAACTGCGCGCCATCTCGGTACTGCCGATGCGCTGCGGGTTGCCGCCAGCGGCAATCCCTTTCCTCTGTTGGGCAAGCATATGCCGAGCGCGCCGCGACCGGAATAGCTGCCACCCGAGATTTCAATGGCTTGCGACCGCTGGCACAGCTCTTGCCCGGTTATTGGCGCCTATCGATTGTTCCAGGAGGGACACATGGTCAATGCATTCAACGGGCTGGGCTGGTACGCCAACACCCCGCTACCTTCCCGCGCCGGCGCTGAACAGGCGCAAGGCGGGTTCATGCCGCAGCGGCCGGTAGCGCCTATCGGCAGTACTACAGCGCAGCACAACAGCAAGGGCAGCACCGCAGGCAATGCTGAAGACAACCAAAAAGAAGCCTTCGCCAAGCTGATGGCAATGCTGCAAAACCCCGACACCGAGGCGCGCGAGCAAGCCAGTGTCGGCAAGCAGAAAGCCAGTAACGCGGTGCAGGAGTTCCGCGATTACATGGCCAAGTCGCCTGAGGAGAAGATCAAGGAGAAGATCCTCCAGGAACTGGGCCTGACCGAAGACGAGTTCGAGGCCCTGCCCCCCGAACAGAAGGCCAAGGTCATGGAGCAGATCACTGAACGGCTTCAGGAAGATGTGCAGATCAAGACCCAGGCCAAGATCGAGCAACAGGCCGAGTCTGAACAGGCAGGCGCCAGCGCTGCGGTAGCAGCAGCGGATGCGGATGACAGCCAGAAGCAGAAGACAGCCGAGCTGTAGGCGTAGTGGACGCGGGCCCTGCTGGTCGGGGCCACTGCGGCGGATGGCGCAGTGACGGGAGGTGGCGTCCCAGGCAGGATTTGAACCTGCAACCTTCCCCTTAGGAGGGGGATGCTCTATCCAATTGAGCTACTGAGACGTGTGCAACGCAGGCGTTGCCGCGTGCGTGGGACGGCGTGCATGTTAACCAGCATCAAGCCGTTTGTCATGCCTGAATCGGGCACATCGCCTGTCGGGCTTTGCTACAACACGTGCTGCTCGCGCAGAAGCTCCAGCAAGGCCTGCACCGTGGCTTGCAAGTCTGCGGAGTTATCCAGCACCTGCACCTCCTCGTCATAGGGCAGAACGCTGGCGTTGCGCGCAAGGCGCTGCTCGATCTCAACCGCCCCTTCCCTGCCCCGCGCCAGCAACCGTGCACGCAAGGCCTCGGGCGATACGCGAAGCCCCACAGCGAGCAAATTGGGGTAACGCCTACGAGCCTCGGCCAAGTACCCCCGCGAGCCATTGACCAGCACTGGGCGGCCGCTGGCAAGCCAGGTGTCAATTTGCGCGGGGATGCCATAGCACAGGCCATTGGCCTGCCAATGCAAGGCGAACGCCCCGGCGCTGCGCATGTGCTTGAAGTGCTCTGGGGTGACGCTGAGCGCGGCTTCACCCTTGGCTTCGGCAGAGCGGGTGATCACCCGGCGGGCGATTTCTACCCCAGCGGCCTGCAGGTGGCCACGCGCGGCGTCGATCAGGGAATCTTTTCCCGAACCAGACGGTCCGATCAGGTAGATCAGGCGTGCCACTACCGGCAATTTGCCGCTTGCGTCATGTTGCATAGCCACTATGCTCAATGTGAGGGGGAACCGGCGCATTCTAGGCTTTTTCCCTTGCCTTTGCTGCCAGTTACCAGATTTTGACGACAAAGGTCTGACACCCACGGGATCAGATAAAGGTAAAACTTTTCAAACCAGTGCGCATTTCTGATAATTGGTACTGGCAAAAAGCCTTTATCGAGATCACTATTTGTCACAGAATTGACGCCAAGGAAACGGCAACCTTGAGGCAAGATGGCAAACCTAAATCAAACGATGGTTGAACATTTTGTCGTCGCAGTGGTCGTACCACCACCGTGCGGCCAATCTGACAACCGCTCCCCCTGAACCAGAACAACCGGTCAATTTATATGCGCCCAATGAAACAGGCTATTTATTCGAGCCGCACCGCCGACAAATTCGTCGTCCGCCTGCCAGACGGCATGCGTGAGCGCATTGCCGAGGTAGCGCGCAACCACCACCGCAGCATGAACTCCGAGATCATCGCGCGCCTGGAACAGAGCCTTATCCAGGAAGGCGCGCTGGGCGACGAGCTGAGCATGCGCCTGGACAGCCCAGAGCTCAGCCTGCACGAACGTGAATTGCTGCAGCGCTTCCGCCAACTGTCCCACCGCCAGCAGAATGCGCTGGTGGCGCTGATCGCCCACGATGTGGAAATGGCCGCAGACGCGTCCTGATCACGCCTTACCGCCGCACACGAAAAAGCCAGCGCAAGCTGGCTTTTTTATTGCCCCGGGTTTTGCGCGGCACTCAGAGCAGGAACAGTGTGGCCAGGCCCAGGAAGATGAAGAAGCCACCGCTGTCGGTCACCGCCGTGATCATCACGCTCGACCCCATGGCCGGGTCGCGCCCAAGGCGGGTGAGCGTCATCGGGATAAGCACCCCCATGAGCGCGGCCAGCAACAGGTTCAAGGTCATCGCCGCAGTCATGACCAAGCCCAGCGACCAGCTGCCATACAGCCAGAACGCAACCACACCGATGACGGTGCCCCAGATAAGGCCATTGAGCAGCGATACCGCGAGCTCTTTGCGCATCAGGCGGCTGGTATTGCCCGGCGACACCTGGTCCAGCGCCATGGCGCGTACGATCATGGTGATGGTCTGGTTGCCCGAGTTGCCGCCAATGCCGGCCACGATCGGCATCAGTGCCGCCAGTGCCACCAGCTTCTCGATGGAGCCCTCGAACAGGCCGATCACCCGCGAAGCCAGGAAAGCAGTGATCAGGTTGACCGCAAGCCACGCCCAGCGGTTACGCAGTGAACGCCAGACCGAGGCGAAGATGTCTTCTTCTTCGCGCAGACCGGCCATGTTGAGCACTTCGCTCTCGCTCTCCTCACGGATCAGGTCGACCATCTCATCGATGGTCAAACGGCCGATCAGGCGGTCGTTCTTGTCGACTACCGGGGCAGATACCAGGTCGTAGCGTTCGAAGGCCTGGGCGGCGTCGTAGGCGTCTTCGTCAGGGTGGAAAGCCACCGGGTCATTGGCCATGACCTCAGCGACTTGTTTTTCTGGGTCGTTGACCAGCAAGCGCTTGATCGGCAGCACGCCCTTGAGCTTGCCGTCGGAATCGACCACGAACAGTTTGTCGGTGTGCCCAGGTAGCTCCTTGAGCCGACGCAGGTAACGCAACACCACTTCGAGGCTGACGTCTTCGCGGATGGTGACCATCTCGAAGTCCATCAGCGCGCCGATCTGGTCCTCGTCGTAGCTCAGGGCCGAGCGCACACGTTCGCGCTGCTGGGCGTCGAGGGTTTCCATCAACTCGTGGACGACGTCACGCGGCAGCTCAGGCGCCAGGTCAGCGAGTTCGTCGGCGTCCATCTCCTTGGCCGCTGCCAACAGCTCGTGATCGTCCATGTCGGCGATCAGGGATTGGCGAACGGCGTCGGAGACTTCAAGCAGAATGTCGCCATCGCGGTCCGAGCGCACCAGCTGCCAGACCGCCAGGCGGTCTTCCAGGGGCAATGCTTCGAGGATGTAGGCGATGTCGGCAGGGTGCAGGTCATCGAGCTTGCGTTGCAGCTCGACCAGGTTCTGGCGGTGAACGAGGTTTTCTACCAGGTCCTGATGATGGCCTTCCTGGCGGTGCGTCAGGTCTTCGACCACGCGCTGACGCTGCAGCAGTTCGATCACCTGGGCCAGGCGATCCTGCAGGCTGTCTTGAGATTTTTTTACTTCGATTTCGGTCATAGGCGAACTCCACCCCCAGCAGCGGAGCACGCCGGGAGAATCAATCGGTCAGATCTGGCTGTTTCAAGCGTGTTGGCGAGTAACTACTGGGTAAGTCCATGGTGGTATTCCACAAGCCCCGGCGGGGCTGACGGGCGCAATCATACACTGTACAAGCTGTTGGTTCGCCTAAATTTTTGGCCGGAACAATCGTCTGCGCAACGAAACTATGACAACGCTCAAGGCCATCCGTGCAATAGCATCTGGAGGGTTAAAAGCACAATCGCGGCGCGGGCATTGAAGGGAGTTGAATGCAGTCTAGCCAAGGCTGGCCGACGCTATTTCGATACCGCACAGAAAAGGCGGAAAAGAAAAAGCCCGCTTATATAAGCGGGCTTTTCAGATGTGGCGGACTCAGGAGGATTCGAACCTCCGACCGCTCGGTTCGTAGCCGAGTACTCTATCCAGCTGAGCTATGAGTCCGTAGGTGGTATTTTTTATGCCAGATTACCACTGGCGTTGAAACAGCTTTGCAAGCAAAACCACTTCAAAAGTGGCGGACCCAAGAGGATTCGAACCTCTGACCGCTCGGTTCGTAGCCGAGTACTCTATCCAGCTGAGCTATGGGTCCGTGGGGTAGTTTTAGACCAGATTACCACTGGTGCTTGAAGTAGCTTTGAAACAAAGCCACTTCAAAAGTGGCGGACTCAGGAGGATTCGAACCTCCGACCGCTCGGTTCGTAGCCGAGTACTCTATCCAGCTGAGCTATGAGTCCGTGTCTTGCCGCGCATTATAGGTCGCTATATCGTTTTATCAAGAACTTTTTCGTTTAAATTCAACGACTTAAGTTTTTGACCGTTTACAGCGCACTAAGCGAATAATGGCGGTGAAGGGGGGATTCGAACCCCCGATACCCTTATGAGGTATACTCCCTTAGCAGGGGAGCGCCTTCGGCCACTCGGCCACCTCACCGCAACACGGGGCGTATATTAACCAGACCCCTCCCCGTTTGCAAACCCTTTTTTGAAAAAAACTTCAAAAAAATTAAAGGCTTGGTTCTTCGTCCTTCTCTTTCTTGATGCGCAGGTAGATTTCCTCGCGGTGAACGGCCACTTCCTTGGGCGCGCTCACACCAATACGCACCTGATTACCTTTGACGCCAAGCACCGTTACGGTGATCTCGCCATCGCCAATGATCAGGCTCTCGGCGCACCGGCGAGTCAGAATCAACATACATTTCTCCTTAACGAATCTTTCAGGGACAACAGTCTTTGGTAAGCAGGGTCCGGCCGGGGACGACGGCACGGGCCCGTAATGGCCACCAGAGGCACTTGGACAGGAGCCCCTCTGATAGCCAGAAACGCGAAGGGCGCGGCAAGCCGCGCCCCTTTGGGCTAAGTGTTACTCGCTCTGTCGTACAGGTGCGTCGAGTTCGAACGCGGTGTGCAGCGCACGTACAGCCAGTTCGAGGTACTTCTCTTCGATCACCACCGAGACCTTGATCTCGGAGGTGGAGATCATCTGGATATTGATGCTCTCCTTGGCCAGGGCTTCGAACATGCGGCTGGCAACACCTGCGTGGGAACGCATGCCAACGCCGACAATCGACACCTTGGCGATCTTGGTGTCGCCGATCACTTCACGCGCGCCGATTTCGTTGGCGGTCTTCTGCAACACGCTCAGCGCATTGTCGTACTCGTTGCGGTGCACGGTGAAGGTGAAGTCGGTGGTGTTATCGTGCGAGACGTTCTGCACGATCATGTCGACTTCGATGTTCGAAGCACTGATCGGGCCGAGGATCTTGAACGCAACGCCTGGGGTATCCGGCACGCCACGAATGGTCAGCTTGGCTTCATCACGGTTGAAGGCGATACCGGAAATGATCGGCTGTTCCATGGATTCCTCTTCATCAATGGTAATGAGGGTACCCGGACCCTCCTTGAAGCTGTGCAGCACGCGCAGCGGGACGTTGTACTTGCCGGCGAACTCCACCGAACGGATCTGCAGCACCTTGGAACCGAGGCTGGCCATTTCCAGCATCTCTTCAAAGGTGATCTTCTCCAGACGCCGCGCGTGCGGCACCACACGTGGGTCGGTGGTATAGACACCATCGACATCGGTGTAGATCTGGCACTCGTCAGCCTTCAGCGCCGCCGCCAGGGCAACGCCAGTGGTGTCGGAGCCGCCACGACCGAGGGTGGTGATGTTGCCTTGCTCATCGACGCCCTGGAAACCAGCAACCACCACCACACGGCCAGCCTTGAGGTCGGCACGGATCTTCTGGTCGTCGATCTGCAGGATGCGCGCCTTGTTGTGCGCGCTGTCGGTGAGTATGCGCACCTGGTTGCCGGTGTAGGACACCGCAGGCACGCCACGCTTCATCAGGGCCATCGTCAGCAGTGCAATGGTCACCTGCTCGCCAGTCGACACGATCACGTCAAGCTCACGCGGTTCAGGCTTTTCGGTGATCTGCTTGGCCAGGTCGATCAGGCGGTTGGTTTCCCCGCTCATGGCCGACAGCACGACGACCAGGTCGTCGCCCGACTCACGGAATTTCTTGACCTTGTCGGCTACCTGCTCGATCCGCTCGATGGAACCGACAGAGGTACCGCCAAATTTCTGTACGATCAACGCCATTTCAAAGGTGCCTCAGCCCACCAGGGGCCCCAAAAAACAATCCAACATGGCGCGACCACCGTTCACACGGCGGCCGCTCCATCTCAAAGTCCCTGCTCGGCGAACGGCACTGCCAGGGCCAGGGCCTTGTCCAGCGCGGCGACATCAACGCCACCACCCTGAGCCATGTCAGGGCGACCACCGCCCTTGCCACCGACCGCCGCAGCGGCTTGTTTCATCAGGTCGCCAGCCTTGAGTTGGCCGGAGAGGTCCTTGGTCACGCCAGCCACCAGCACGACCTTGCCCTCATGCTCGCTGCCCAGCAGGATCACTGCGTGGCCGAGCTTGTTCTTCAGTTGATCGACGAGTGCCAACAGTGCCTTGCCATCCTGCCCATCAAGGCGGGCGGCGAGGACCTTGGCACCCTTGACCTCAACAGCCGCACTGGAGAGATCATCCCCTGCGGCGCTGGCGGCCTTGGCCTGCAACTGTTCGAGCTGCTTTTCCAGCTGACGGTTGCGCTCAAGCACAGCCGACAGCTTGTCGATCAGGTTGTCACGGTTGCCCTTGACCAGTTGTGCGGCTTCCTTGACCTGCTCTTCAGCAGCGTTCAGGTAGGCCAGCGCAACGGCGCCGGTGACCGCTTCGATACGGCGCACGCCAGAGGCTACGCCGCCTTCGCTGATGATCTTGAACAGGCTGATATCGCCGGTGCGCTTGGCGTGGATACCGCCACACAGCTCAACGGAGAAGTCGCCGCCCATGCTCAGTACGCGCACGGTGTCGCCGTACTTTTCACCGAACAGCGCCATGGCGCCTTTGGCCTTGGCAGTTTCGATGTCGGTCAGCTCGGTCTGAATCGGGGTGTTGCGGCGCACTTCACGGTTGACGATGTCCTCCAGCGCCTTGATTTGCGCAGGGGTTACCGCCTCGAAGTGGCTGAAGTCAAAGCGCAGGCGCTGGCTGTCGACCAGCGAGCCCTTCTGCTGGACGTGCTCGCCCAGCACCTGGCGCAGCGCTTCGTGCAGCAGGTGGGTCGCCGAGTGGTTCAGCGCCGTGGCGTGCTGCACCTGGGCGTCAACCTTGGCCTCGACCGGCGCACCGATCAGCAGCGCGCCGCTGGCAACCACGCCGTGGTGCAGGAAGGCACCGCCGGTCTTGGTGGTGTCACGTACGTCAAAGCGCGCAGCGCCAGCCTGGAGGAAGCCGGTGTCGCCAATCTGGCCGCCGGATTCGGCATAGAACGGGGTGCGGTCCAGCACCACGACGCCCTGCTCGCCTTCACTGAGTTGGTCGACCGCCTGGCCGTCCTTGTACAAGGCGATGATCTTGCCCTGGCCTTCGGTAGCCTCGTAGCCGAGGAAATCTGTGGCGGTATCGACCTTGACCAGGCTGTTGTAATCCATGCCGAAGGCGCTGGCGGAGCGCGCACGCTCACGCTGGGCGTCCATTTCGCGTTCGAAACCGGCTTCGTCGATGGTCAGCTCGCGCTCGCGGGCGATATCGGCGGTCAGGTCCATCGGGAAGCCGAAGGTGTCATACAGCTTGAACACCACATCACCCGGAACCACGCTGCCCTGCAACTGCGCCAGGTCCTGCTCGAGGATGCGCAAGCCCTGCTCCAGCGTTTTAGCAAACTGCTCTTCTTCGGTCTTGAGCACGCGCTCGATGTGCGCCTGCTGGGTTTTCAGCTCAACGAAGGCTTCGCCCATCTCGTTGACCAGCGCCGCGACGATCTTGTGGAAGAAGCTGCCCTTGGCGCCCAGCTTGTTACCGTGGCGGCAGGCGCGACGAATGATGCGGCGCAGCACATAGCCACGGCCTTCGTTCGAAGGCAGCACGCCATCGGCGATCAGGAAGCCGCACGAACGGATGTGGTCGGCGACCACCTTCAGCGATGGTTGCTCTTCGTTGTTGCAGCCAATGGCCTCGGCGGCGGCAGCCAGCAGGCTCTGGAACAGGTCGATCTCGTAGTTCGAGTGCACGTGCTGCATGACCGCACTGATGCGTTCAAGGCCCATGCCGGTGTCCACCGACGGCGCCGGCAGCGGGTGCAGCACGCCGTCGGCGGTGCGGTTGAACTGCATGAAGACGTTGTTCCAGATCTCGATGTAGCGGTCACCGTCTTCTTCTGGCGAGCCGGGCGGGCCACCCCAGATATCGGCGCCGTGGTCGTAGAAGATCTCGGTGCACGGGCCGCAAGGGCCGGTATCACCCATGGTCCAGAAGTTGTCGGAGGCGTACGGGGCGCCTTTGTTGTCGCCGATGCGCACCATGCGCTCGGCCGGCACGCCGACCTCTTTGGTCCAGATATCGTAGGCTTCGTCATCGCTTGCGTAGACGGTGACCCAGAGCTTTTCCTTGGGCAGGTTCAACCACTGCTCGGAGGTCAGGAAGGTCCAGGCGAAGGTGATTGCATCGCGCTTGAAATAGTCACCGAAGCTGAAGTTGCCCAGCATTTCGAAGAACGTGTGGTGACGCGCGGTATAGCCGACGTTTTCCAGGTCGTTGTGCTTGCCGCCGGCACGCACGCATTTCTGGCTGCTCACAGCGCGGGTATAGGCGCGCTTTTCCTGGCCCAGGAAGCAGTCCTTGAACTGGTTCATACCGGCGTTGGTGAACAGCAGGGTCGGGTCGTTGCCCGGAATCAGAGAGCTGGAGGCGACGCGGGTGTGCCCTTGCTCTTCGAAGAAGCGAAGGAAGGCTTCACGGATTTCAGCGCTTTTCATAGGTTCTTCCACGGAAACGGCGGCCACGTCGAATCGTCGAAACGACGGCAAAGGGCCGCATTATATCGGTCCTGCAGGCTCGGTGCAGTGTGTTTATGTGCAAGAAACCGCCAATCGGACGGTTTTGAGCGTGTTCAAACAGAAAATGACATGGGGCGATGCTAAATGCAGCGTTTCGCCACTGGCAAGCCCATTACCGCCCATGCCAAGGGAAAATGGAACAGCCGGTGAATTAAAAGGTTTTCATCGGCTATCGGATCCAAAAAAACCAGCCGCTCAACCCAGCCGCTGCCCCGAATCAGGCACCACCAGAATGCCGGCCCTCAGCCCGTTGCGGACCTTGGGGTTGGGGAAGATGATGCGCGCGCCCTCTTCCTCGACCACCCAGCGCATTTCGGCCAGGTCTTCGGCAAGCAGGTAGCCTTTGCTCAGTTCGGAGAAGTTTTCGATGTCCGCCGGCAGGTGCAGGTGAAAGCTGTCGCTGTGCTTGATGATTTCGCGGGCCACGCTGAACAGCTTGAGCCCGGCAAGCGAGGCATCAGCCTGCGGCTCAGTGCCTTCGATGATCTGCACCAGGCGGGTGTGCAGCTTATCGAGGTTGACTTGCTCGTTCTGCCCAAATGGCCGCGCCTTGCCCAACTCCAAGGTAAAAGCCTCGGCGTCGAGCTGCTCGTAGGTAAACGCGCTGAAAGTGATCGAAGGTTTGCTCTGCAGCAGCACGGCTTGCATGCCGGCCGCCGCCAGGCGCGCCAGTTCGTTGCGCGAATGCTTGCGCCCCTCCTTGAACGGGTACAGGGCAAACTGCTCGATCTTCGAGCCGCGTATGGCGGTATGCAGGTCATAGTGCAGGCGGGTGCGCCCGGGCTTGCTGAAGAACACCCGGGCAAACTGTTCCAGTTCAGCCGCACGCAGCGCTTCGAAACCACTGGTCAGCTCATGGCGCCCGTTGAACAGGCGGTTGATGTCCTGATCGATGAAACGCTCGCCCTTGCGAATGGCCGCCGGGTTGCCGAACAGGAACAACACCCGAGCCTTGGGCGTAATCTGCCCACTGGCAACACCATGCAACAGCTCTTCGAGCAGCTCGATGGGAGCTGTCTCGTTGCCATGGATGCCCGCTGACAGCAGCACGTCCAGGCCGCTGTCGTCGCTTTCTGGGGGGCGCACTTCAAGTGCACCTTCGCCCAGCCAGCGCAAACGCACGCCCCGGCTCGTCACTTGGGTCTTCTCGGCCGGTTCACGGTCGGTCAGGGTCAGCTCAAGCAGTTTGCCAAGGGCGAGCATGGGCGCTTCCTTAGTGGTGGTGGCCGCAGTCAGGGCCGTGGACATGATCGTCGTCTTCACCGACCTCAGCCGGTTCCATTTCCAGTTGCAGGCTGACCAGGTTGGTCGCCATCGGGCGCAGCAACAGGTTGGCGTACTCGGTGTCGTTTTCGTCGACATCGACGCCGATCAGCAGTTGGCCACGGCCGTCTTGCTGGATCCACACTTCCTTGCCTTGCCACATTACGGCAAAGCGGGTGCAGGAGGTTTCCAGCTGGGTGCCGTCTTCATCTTCCAGGATCAGTTGCAGGGCGTCGGACATTGCTAATTCTCTCTATCAAGGTTGGCGTTGGAACGGATAGACCGAGCCCAGCTTGAGAATGCCGGTCAGTTCATCCAGTGCCGTGCGGCATTCAACCAGCAACTGCGGGTCGGCAAGGTCCGCCTCGACGAGGCGATCGCGGTAGTGCTTGTCGACCCATTGCACCAGGGTGTCGTACAGCGGGGCGGTCATGATAACGCCTTGGTTGACCGCCGCCAGTTCCGATTCTTTCAGCGCCACGCGCAAACGCAGGCAAGCCGGGCCACCGCCGTTCTGCATGCTCTGCTTGAGGTCGAACACCTTGACCTCCTTGACTGCCCCGCCACTGCTGGCGAGCTGCGCCAGGTAGGCCCAGACCCGCTCGTTGTTGCGGCACTCTTCTGGCACCACCAGCAGCATCGAGCCGTCGGCGCGGCTGAGCAACTGGCTGTTGAACAGGTAGGAGCGCACCGCATCTTCGACCGTTACCGCCGCACGCGGCACGCAGATGGCCTGGAAGTTACCGCCCTTGCTGGCCAGTTTAGCTTGCAGTTGCGCAAGCACCGCGTCGGTGTCGAGGAAGGCATCCTCGTGGTAGAACAGCACCTCGCCGTTACCTACCGCAATCACGTCGTTGTGGAACACACCCTGGTCGATCACCGCAGGGTTCTGCTGAGCGTAGACGACCCCGCCCTCACTCAAGCCATGCAGCCGGGCAACGGCCTGCGAGGCTTCCAGGGTCTGGCGCGCCGGGTATTTCTGCGGCGCCGGGTAACGGGCGTCGAACGCGCTGCGGCCATAGACGAAGAACTCGACACCGGCCTCGCCATAACTGCGGCAAAAACGCGTGTGGTTGGCCGCGCCTTCATCACCGAACTGCGCAACGGCCGGCAACGCCGGGTGGTGGGCGAAGACCTTGTCGTCGTTGAACATGGCGCCGAGCACGCGGCTGGTGGTCGGGTGCTCGATGCTGCGGTGGTATTTGCAGTTGAGGTTGGCGGCGGTGAAATGCACGCGGCCATCTGCGGTGTCGGCGCTGGGGCTGACTGTGGCCGCGTTGGCCACCCACATGCTCGATGCCGAGCAACTGGCCACCAACAGCGGCATGTCTTCCTTGGCGGCGCGGCGGATCACCTCGGCGTCACTGCCGGTAAAGCCCAGGCGGCGCAAAGCGGCGACGTCCGGGCGCTCCTGCGGCGCGAGCACGCCCTGGACAAAGCCCATGTCCATCAGCGCCTTCATTTTTGCCAGGCCCTGGCGCGCCGCTTCACGGGGGTTCGAACCTTGCTGGCTGTTGCTTTGCGAGGCCACGTTGCCGTACGACAGGCCGCCGTAGTTGTGGGTTGGCCCCACCAGGCCATCAAAATTCACTTCGTAGGATTTCATCGGCTAGGCTCCGAGACCTGTTGTTATAGGGTGACGCCCGGCGTCAGGGCCGCCGGCAATGCAAGGCTGGCGGTCTCCAGCGATGCCACGGGGTAGGCGCAATAGTCAGCCGCGTAGTAAGCGCTGGCGCGGTGGTTGCCGCTGGCACCCACCCCGCCAAAGGGCGCGCTGCTGGCAGCGCCAGTCAGTTGCTTGTTCCAGTTGACGATGCCGGCGCGGCTGCGCAGCCAGAAGTGCTGGTAACGGGCATGGGAGTCCGACAGCAGCCCGGCGGCCAGGCCGTACTGGGTGTTGTTGGCTTCATCGATGGCCGCCTCGAAGTTGGCGTAACGCACCACTTGCAGCAGCGGGCCAAAGAACTCTTCGTCGACGCGCTCGGCCACCGCGCTTACATCAATAATCCCGGGGGTCAGCAGCGCAGCGCCCGGTTGCGGTTGGGTCATCGCAAGCAGCGCCAGGGCGCCCTTGCCCAGCAAGTCGGCCTGCGCCGCCAGCAATGCCTGCGCGGCCTGCAACGAGATGACCGAGCCCATGAACGGCGCTGGTTGCTGGTCGAAGGCCCCCACGCTGATGCTGCGGCTGACCTCTACCAGGCGCGCCAGCAGCGCATCGCCCCAGGCACCTTCAGGCACCAGCAGGCGGCGGGCGCAGGTGCAGCGCTGGCCTGCCGAAATGAAGGCCGACTGGATGATGGTGTACACCGCAGCGTGCAGGTCCTTGACCTCATCGACCACCAGCGGGTTGTTGCCGCCCATCTCCAAGGCGAGGATCTTGTCCGGGCGCCCGGCGAACTGTTGGTGCAACAGGTTGCCGGTTCGGCTGGAGCCGGTGAAGAACAGGCCATCGATACCGGCATTGGCCGCCAGTGCCACGCCGGTTTCGCGCGCACCCTGCACCAGGTTGAGCACCCCGTCGGGCAACCCGGCCTCAACCCAGCACTGCACGGTCAGCTCGGCGACCTTGGGCGTCAGTTCACTGGGCTTGAACACCACGCAGTTACCGGCCAGCAGCGCCGGCACGATATGCCCGTTGGGCAGGTGCCCTGGGAAGTTGTAAGGGCCAAACACCGCAACCACGCCATGCGGTTTGTGGCGCAGCACGGCATTGGCATCGCCCAGCGGGGCGCTTTTTTCACCGGTGCGCTCGCGGTAGCTCTGTACCGAAATCGCCACTTTGTTGACCATGCTGGTCACTTCTGTGGCCGATTCCCACAGTGGCTTGCCGGTTTCTTCACCGATGCAGCGAGCAAGCTCGTCAGCGCGCGCCTTGAGCTTGTCAGCGAAGGCTTCCAGCACGCTGATACGCGCATCCAGGCCAAGTAGCGCCCACCCCGGGAACGCCTTGCGCGCCGCCTGCACGGCGGCATCGACCTGGGCGGCATCAGCGCCCTGCCCGGACCAGACCACCGCCTGGGTGACCGGGTTAAGCGATTGCAAGGCCTCGCCCTGCCCGGCAAGCCACTGGCCGGCGATAAAATGCGTGGTCATTTACTTGGCCTCCCGAGCGGCGGACAGCGGCACTGCGCGCACATTGTCACCAGCGCCCAGGCGCAGGCGCTTGGCGGTCTGCGGGTCGACCACCAGGGTGCCGGCCGCCAGGCGTGCGGGCGCGGCAGTGATACGGCAGTCTTCGCGCTTGCGATTGTGAATGATGTACGGGGTGGCGTCATCGCCCGGCGTGCCCACGGCCAGCACCAAGGTTTCGCTCTCGCGCACCGCGCGAATGCTGGCGGTTGCGCACTCGATGGCCGGGCCTGCGTCGAAGATGTCGACGTAGCCTTGGTAGTTGAAGCCCTCGCGCTTGAGCATCGCCAGCGCCGGCTCCGTGTCGGTGTGCACCTGGCCGATCACGCTGCGCGCCGCCTCGGACAGGAAGCAGGTGTAGAGCGGGAACTTGGGCATCAGCTCGGCGATGAACGACTTGTTACCAACGCCGGTCAGGTAATCCGCCTGGCTGAACTCCATCTTGAAGAAATGCCGGCCCAGGCTCTCCCAGAGCGGCGAGCGCCCGGCTTCATCGGACATGCCGCGCATTTCGGCGATGATCTTCTTGCCGAACAGGTCGGGGAACTCGGCGATGAACAGCATGCGCGATTTCGACAGCAAGTGGCCGTTGCGCCCGCTGCGGTAGTCACTGCGCAGGAACAACGAACACAGCTCGGAGTTGCCGGTCAGGTCGTTGGCCAGGAACAGCGTGGGGATTTCCCGGTAGATGTTCAGCTCCTGGGAGGCGCTGACGGTCAGGCCAACCCGGTAGTTGTACCAGGGCTCACGCAGCCCGACGGCGCCGGCGATGGCGCTGATACCCACCACCAGGCCTTCGTCGTTTTCCAGCACGAACAGGTAGTCGGTGTCGCCGCGCTCGGCTTCGCCACGAAAGCTTTTTTCCGCCCAGCCAACCCGGCGCGCCAGGCGCTCTTCGTTGGCCGGCAGCGTGGTCAGCCCGGTGGTGCCGGTGCTGCGGGCAAGCTCGATCAGCGCGGGTAAATCGCTGCTGCGTACAGGACGAACGATCATGCTATCTCCTTGTGCGGCGGACGGCGCCCGCCGCAAAACTCACTGTTGCAGTTGGCGTGGGCTCAGACGGCGACCAGGCGCACACTGGCGCCCTCACCCACGCCAAGGGCGTCGGCAGCTTCTGCGCTCAGGCTGACCGGCTTGCCCGGCACCCAGTCAAGCTCAAGCAACACGGCGCGGTAATCCTGCAACTGGCCGTTGCACACCAGGTATGGGCGCCCGCCCTTGACCGCGGCATCCTCGACCTTGACCGGCACCACGCGGCTCTGGGCAATCGAGCGGATGCTCGAGGTGCGCGCATGCAGCGTGGGGCCGCCATCGAAGATGTCGATGTAGTGCTCGGTCTCGAAGCCTTCGCGCATCAGGATGTCGAAGGTGATCTGTGCCCGCGGGTGCACCTGGCCCATGGCCTCCTGGGCCTCGTCGTGCAGCAGCGGCACGTAGATCGGGTAGTGCGGCATCAGTTCGGCGAGGAAGGTGCGGCTTTTCAGCCCGCACAGGCGTTCGGCGTGGGAATAGTTGAGGTCGAAGAAGTTGCGGCCAATGGCGTCCCAGAACGGCGATTCGCCCTGTTCGTCGCTGTAGCCGACTATTTCGGTGACCACCGAATCGGCAAAGCGTTCGGGGTGTGCGGCCATGAACAGCAGGCGCCCGCGCGAATTGAGCTCGGCCCAGCCGCTGTTGACCAGTTCCGGCAGCACGTAAAAGCTGGTCAGCAGGCTGTTGCCGGTGAGGTCGTGGCACAGCGACAGTACGTGGATCTTGTTGTGGATCTTAAGCTCGCGAGAGGCGTGCACGAAGGTCTCGTTACGAAAGCTGTAGAACGGCTCGGAGTAGCCCGCCGAGGCCACAATGGCCGAGCAGCCGGCCAACTTGCCGGTGGCGCTGTCTTCGAGCACGAAGAAGTAGCTTTCTTCGCCGTTGAAGCTCACTTCGGCGGCAAAGGAGGTTTCCGAGGCAGCGATCTTGTCGCCCAGGCGGCCGGCATCGTCCGGCAGCGAGGTGACACCAACCGGGCTGTCGGCAGCCATGCGCTGCACTTCGTTCAAGTCAGCCATTTGCGCGGGGCGCATCACCAGCATGGTGTCACTCCTTTCGGGATAGCGTGCCGCTCACATCGGCACGGAAAAACAGCGGGCACACGCCACTACCTGCAAGCAGGTGCCCGCATTGGAATTCGGTGTCGCAGGCCCTGTGCAGGGCC
>NZ_JABWRG010000034.1:0-44440 GCF_014268825.1 Pseudomonas sp. SWRI51
TGCTGCGCAGCCCAACGCGGGGCAAGCCCGCTCGCCACAAGGAGATATATCTGGCGGGAACAGGCTTGTACAAAACCATAGAATCTCCCACAGAAACCGCGCACAGTCGCAATATAGAGGCCTTGCCCAGCCCCTGTGGGAGCTGGCGATAGCCTGCGATGAGGCCGAAGCAGGCCTGCACGTAAAGGTGCCCCCAGAGGAATCCTCAAGCCCCGCCGCGCTATACCGAAAACCGTTGCACCAAGGTATTGAGGTCAACCGCCAGCCGCGACAGCGCATGACTGGCCGCCGAGGTTTGCTCGGCACCGGCCGATGACTGCAGGGCGAGGTCGCGGATAGTGGTGATGTTACGGTCCACCTCCCGCGCCACCTGGGCCTGCTGCTCCGAAGCGCTGGCGATTACCAGGTTGCGTTCGTTGATCTGCCCGATGGCTGCGGCAATCGCCTCCAGCGCAGCGCCAGCGGCATGCGCCCCGTCCAGGGTCGAACGGGCCTGGGCATCGCTGTGCTGCATGCCCAGCACCGCGCGCTCGGCGCCACCCTGGATGGCGGTGATCATCTGCTCGATCTCGCGGGTAGACGTCTGCGTACGGTGGGCCAGCGCCCGCACCTCATCGGCCACCACCGCAAAACCGCGCCCGGCCTCCCCGGCTCGCGCTGCCTCGATGGCAGCGTTGAGAGCCAGCAGGTTGGTCTGCCCGGCAATCGCACCGATTACATCCAGCACCTTGCTGATATCACGCACCTGTTGCGCCAATTGACCGACTTCCTCGGCATTGCCGGCAACGCCACTGGCCAGGGCCTCAATGGCGCTGACAGTGGCCTGCACCTGCTCGCGGCCCTGGCGGGCGATGCGGTCCGACTCGCGCGACGCCTCGGAGGTCGCTACGGCGTTACGGGCCACCTCCTCCACCGCTGCGCTCATCTGGTTCACCGCGGTGGCCGCCTGGTCGATTTCCATGCTCTGCTGCTGCAAACCACGGGTCGCGTCATCGGTGACGGCACTGAGTTCCTCCGAGGCAGAGGCCAGTTGGCCGGCAGAGTCTGAAATCCGCGCGATGGTCTCGCGCAGGCTGGTTTGCATGCGTTTGAGCGCAGCCAGCAAGCGGGCAGGCTCGTCCTCGCCCTGCACGTTGATCTGCGGCGTCAGATCGCCCGTGGCGACCGTTTCGGCCACCTGCAGCGACTGCCCGAGCGGGCGCACGATGCTGCGCGTCAGGGCTAGCGCCAGCACCACGGTTAGGGTCAACGCGGCCACCAGCAGCCCCAACACCCATACCCGCGCACCACTGTAGACCGCCTCGGCCATGGCCGTGGCAAGCCCGGCATGCTGGTTGTTAAGTGCGATCAGTTCATTGAGGGTGGCGGTCACCTGGTCGGCGATGTGGTTCATTTCACCGTTGACCATGGTCGCAGCAGCGTCTATACGGCCCTGGGTGGCCAACTGCACGACTTGCGCCTGCAAGGCCATGTACTGCTTCTCCAGGGCCTGATAGCGGGCGAACAGCTCGCGCTCTTCAGGCAGCACGATCAATTCATCGTAATGGGCCTGAGCCTTGGTCAGCCGGCCTTTGATTTCATCGATACGGGTGCTGTTCTGCTGCTGGGCAGTGGCATCGGTGTTGACCAGCAGGCGCAGGGTCAGGGCGCGGATGCGCAGCATGTCCTGGGTCATGCTGGCGACCGAGATGATACTGGGCAGCCAGTTGTCATCGACCTGCTCGGCCTGCTGGCGCATGTCGGTCATCTGCTTCAGGGCAAGGCTGCCCAGGGCCACCACCAACAGCGCCATGATGCCAAAACCAAGGCCTGCGCGCGGGGCAATGTTCAAGCGTCTCAGGTTCATTCGGGTTCCCTCCCAAAAACGATCATCCATCGCTAATAGAAGGTATCGGGCCATCCAGAATTTGCGTAAGACGAAAACGCGATATCAAAACCCTAGTTCCCAGGCTTCGCCGCTTTTGGCAACACCGCCAGGAAATTATCCCGCGCCACCTTGCGGGCCACCTCCTGCGGCAATGCATCGAGGAACGGCTTGAAACCATGCATTTGCTCGCCAATGCTGTCAAAGCGCCCGACCACGTCAGAGCCCAGCATGAAGCGCTCCGGGAAGCGCTCGACCAGTTCAACCCAGGCCTTGCGCGGCACACCGTGCTCATCCAGCAGATACGGCTTTAGCACGCTCCAGGACAGGTCCACATACAGGTTCGGGTAATCCGCCAGCAGCCTGCTCAACACCGGCAGGAGGAAATCCATCTGTGTCTGGTGGCGGTGGATTTCCATGCTGCTGCCCGCGTGGGCCCAGATGAACCGGGTGTGCGGGTGGTTGCGCAACGGCTCTTCGATCTCCGCCAGGTACAGCGGGTTGCGCTCGCGCTTGGAGGTGACATTGGAGTGCAGCAACACCGGCAGGTCGTGCTCGGCGGCCAGGTGGTAGATGCGCGTCATGGCCTCGTTGTTGGCCCGCGGCGTATCGCCGCTGGTCAGGGCGGTCAGGTCATCATGGCGGGTGAACACCTCGCCGATGCCCTGCCACAAGCCTGGGTAGAGTTCGAGCATGCGCTCGATATGGCTGGCAGCGTTCTTGTCCACCGGGTTGAAACCGGTGAGAAACGGGTGAAAGCGGCTGCGCTGCGCTGGGGTGAGCTTTTGCAGGGCAGCAGCTACGTAAACGTCGGTGGCGCTGTACCAGTAGGCATCGGCATCGTCGCCTGCGTAGTAACGCGGGCGCTTGGGCTCATCCTCGTGCCACTTCTTGGCCACCGAAACGCCGGAGATCATCGACTGCTCAACGCCTGCGGCATCCATGGCCTTGAGCAGCGCCGGCATGCCTTCGGTTTCCTGGAAGAAATCCACATAGTGCAGATGGGCGTCGCTGTAACGGTAGTCTCGGGCCTGGGCGGACGGGTGCAGGCAACTGCTCAACAACAGGCAAGCGAGCGCTCGGGCGATCATGGTCAGTTCCTTGGGGATCCAGAACTGAATAGACCCGCGAGCGCTCGCGGCGGTTCAGCGCTGGAACACTTCCTTGAGCAGGTTGTGCATGGCGCGGAACGCGCGCTCAGAGGTGCGGCGGTCATACTGCATCTTGCCCGGCACGTTGGCGTTCGGGTCGGTGAACGAGTGCACCGCGCCGCCGTAGCTCAGAAGCTGCCAATCAACCCGGGCGGCGTCCATTTCGGCTTCGAAGGCGGGCAACTGCTCTTTAGGCACCAGCGGATCGGACGCACCATGCAACACCAACACCGAGCCCTGGATGCGCTTGGCGTCTTCGGCGTTCGGCGTATCCAGCGTGCCGTGGAACGACACCGTGGCGCGCAGATCAGCGCCGCTGCGGGCCAGCTCCAGCGCACAGCAACCACCAAAGCAGAAGCCAAACGCGCCCACCTTGCCGGGCTCCAGCAACGCCCTGGACTGGCCCAGCAACTGCGCCAGGGCTTCCTGCATGCGCTTGCGCAGTTCACCGCGGTCATTTTTCAGCGGCATCATCGCAGCGCCTGCCTCGTCGGCATTGGACGGGCGCAGCGATTGCCCATACAGGTCGGCGATCAGCACCACATAGCCCTGCTCGGCTACTTCCTTGGCGATGCGCTCGGCACCTTCACTGATACCCATCCAGTTCGGCGCCATCACCAGGCCAGGCTTGCGCAGCGCTCCTGGCTCATAGACCAGACGGCTTTCGTAGGTTTTGCCGGACAGGTGATAGACCAGCGATTCGACGATTACCTTGCTCATGCAAACTCCTCAAGCTTCACCATGAAAAAAGCCCGCCGAAGCGGGCTTTGCTGTGCATCAACTCAAGCAGATAGCTCGACCAGCAGCTTGTTCAAGCGACGAACGTAGGCCGCCGGGTCCTTGAGGCTGTCACCGGCCGCCAGCGCCGCCTGATCGAACAGGATGTGCGACAGCTCGGCGAAGCGGTCTTCGCTCTGCTCGTTGTCCAGCTTGCCAATCAGCGGGTGAGACGGGTTGAACTCGAAGATCGGCTTGGACTCCGGCACTTTCTGCCCGCTGGCTTCGAGGATCTGGCGCATTTGCAGGCCAAGGTCCTGTTCGCCAATGGCGAGAATGGCTGGCGAATCGGTCAAGCGGTGCGAAACACGCACTTCGGCAACGCTGTCGCCCAAGGCGGTTTTCAGACGCTCGACCAAGCCTTCTTTTTCCTTGGCCACTTCTTCCTGGGCTTTCTTGTCCTCTTCGGAGTCCAGCTTGCCCAGGTCCAGGTCGCCACGGGCGACGTCGGCGAAGGTCTTGCCGTCGAACTCGCTGAGGTAGCTCATCAGCCACTCGTCGATACGGTCGGTCAGCAGCAGCACTTCGATGCCTTTCTTGCGGAAGACTTCCAGGTGCGGGCTGTTCTTGACCTGCGCGTAGGTCTCGCCGGTGAGGAAGTAGATCTTGTCCTGGCCTTCTTTGGCACGGGCCAGGTAGTCGGCCAGCGAAACGCTCTGCTCGCCGCTTTCATCGTGGGTGGAAGCAAAGCGCAGCAGGCCGGCGATTTTTTCCTTGTTGGCGAAATCTTCGGCCGGGCCTTCCTTCAGCACCTGGCCGAAGTTCTTCCAGAAGCCTTTGTACTGCTCAGGCTCGTTCTTGGCGAGTTTTTCCAGCATGTCCAGCACGCGCTTGGTCAGCGCGGTCTTCATCGAGTCGATGATCGGGTCTTTCTGCAGGATTTCGCGGGAAACGTTCAGCGACAGGTCGTTGGAATCGACCACGCCCTTGATAAAACGCAGGTACAGCGGCAGGAACGACTCAGCCTGGTCCATGATGAACACACGCTGCACGTAGAGCTTCAGGCCGCGTGGCGCTTCGCGCTGGTACAGGTCGAACGGGGCGCGGGCCGGCACATACAGCAGCGAGTTGTATTCGAGCTTGCCTTCGACCTTGTTGTGGCTCCAGGCAAGCGGATTCTCGAAGTCATGGCCGATGTGCTTGTAGAACTCCTGGTATTCCTCGCCCTTGACCTCGGAACGCGAACGGGTCCACAAGGCGCTGGCGCGGTTGACGGTTTCCCATTCCTGCGCAGACGCTTCTTCGCCTTCGGCTGCCTCAGGCTGCTCTTTGGGCAGCTGGATAGGCAAGGCGATGTGGTCGGAGTACTTCTTGACGATGTTGCGCAGGCGCCAACCATCGGCGAACTCGTCCTCACCGCTTTTAAGGTGCAGGACAATACGGGTGCCGCGCTGCGGCTTTTCGACGGTGGCGACTTCAAAATCGCCCTCGCCTTTGGACGACCAGTGCACGCCTTCGGCTGCTGGCAGGCCTGCACGACGGCTGAACACGTCGACTTTGTCGGCAACGATGAAGGCCGAGTAGAAGCCGACACCGAATTGGCCGATCAGGTGCGAGTCTTTCTTCTGGTCGCCGGTGAGGTTTTTCATGAAGTCGGCGGTGCCGGACTTGGCGATGGTGCCCAAGTGCGCAATGACGTCCTCGCGGCTCATGCCGATACCGTTGTCTTCGAGGGTGACGGTATTGGCGGCCTTGTCGAAGCTCAGGCGGATCTTCAGGTCTGCGTCGCCCTCGAGCAGCTCGGGCTTGGCCAGCGCTTCGAAGCGCAGCTTGTCAGCGGCGTCGGAGGCGTTGGAGATCAGCTCGCGAAGGAAGATTTCCTTGTTCGAATAGAGCGAATGAATCATGAGGTGCAGCAGCTGCTTTACCTCGGTCTGGAAGCCCAGGGTTTCTTTTTGAGTCTCCACACTCATCGTCTTCACACTCCGATCTGTTGGTTGGTGACGCCGGGCGACCGTACGGCCTGCATTTAACGGCGGATGAGCAACAGATGGGGGCAGGCCAGGCTATTTCAAGGGCTTTTGCGGCTCGATCTTGAAATGCGCACGGGCGGTGGCCACTGGAGTGTCGCGCTCGGCTTGCCAGGCGGTGATGGCGACATTGGTCACCCGCCGGCCCTGGCGCCACAGCTGGCAGTGGGCGAAGGTATCGCGCAGGTGGGCCGCGCGCAGGTAGTCGATGGAAAAGTCGATGATCTTGGGAATGCTCACGCTATCGCTATGGATAAGCAGATAGAGCGCCGCCGACAGCTCCATGAAACCTGCCACTACCCCGCCATGGATAGCCGGCAGCAAGGGGTTGCCGATGTTGTCCGGGTTCGCCGGCAAGCGGAACAGCAATTCGTCACCCTGGCGCTGGCACTCGATGCCGATCAACCCGGCATAAGGGATCAACCCAAGCAACGGGCCGTAGTCGCCACGGGCGTGGGCTTCGTTCAGTTGCTGGCGCACGGCTAACGGGATCATCGGCGCGGCTCACTGAGGTGCTTGCCAACATCCAGGCCACCCTTGATGTTGCCCCCCAGGCGCATGAACGTGCCCACTACCTGGCAGATGGGCTGCGTAGCGTCGTCCTGGTAGGCGCTGGCGCGGGTGAAGATGACATCGTGGGTGACCCTGTAGCAGTGGGCATGGGCATAGATAGCCTTGTGCGGCTGCGCCGCGTGCATGTAGTCGATACGCAGGTCGAGCGTTGGGCACACCTCAAAGCGCGGCAGCACGCACAATGTGGCCATGCCGCAGGTGGTATCGAGCAACGTTGTCAGCGCCCCGCCGTGCACGGCGCCCGTTTGCGGGTTACCGACAATGGCCTGGGACCACGGCAAGATCAACGTGATGCCTTGGTCATCGGCATCGACCACGCGCATCTGCAATAGCTGGCAATGCCTGAGCGCCGATAGAAAGCGTTCGGCCATGGCAATCAAGGGCGTCTGGTTCATCTTCCTCGCCGCATAAAATCGCAAAAAAGTCTATATAGGCCCATGGGTTATATATCTGTAACTTCTGTGGAACTAATGCCACGGGGCTGTGTTCGAAGGTACAAGTCGATTATTCCACCCAGGAGAAACACCCCATGCGTAAACCTTTTGCTTTTGCTCTGATGCTGGCCGCTACCATGGGCCTGGCCGCTTGCGATAAAGCGAGCGAAGACAAGGCCCAAGACGCACAGCAACATGCTGAACAAGCCCAGGAAAAAATGGGCGAAGCTCAGGATAAGATGAACGACGCTGCCAAGGAAAACGCCGAAGCCGCCAAAGATCAGGCTGAAGCGCAGCAAAAAGCCGCTGAAGAAGCCGCTGACGAAGCAGCACCTGCTACCCCGGCACCAGGCACTGCGCCGAGCGAGCCTGCCAAGCAGTAATTGCTTAAAACAAAAAAACCCGACGCTGTCGGGTTTTTTTGTGCCTGTTAGTTAAGGATGAAACGCTTCAGTTAACTGCCACCGTAGTGTCTTTGCCCGCCTCGGGCGGTAATTGCGGCGTGGGTGTAAACACCATCACTTCGAGCACATCGGAGTGGAACTCACGCTGATACAGAATAAACACCACGCCCACGCTAACGCCCATGAACAACCATGGGTTGATGAACCAACTGAGCATGGCCATACCGAAGTAGTAAGCGCGCAAACCGAGGTTGAACTGGTTGGCCGCAAGCGACAACACCCGCGAGGCCCGCTGGGCAAATGCATTACGTTCGAGTTCGGTCACCTGGCGCTCGCCAATCATCGGCGCCGACCCCACCAGCACGGCAGCAAAGTTGTACTGACGCATGCACCAGCTAAAGGTGAAGAAGGCGTAGACAAAGACCGTTGCCAGGCACAGCAACTTGATCTCCGACATGCCTTGGGACGCCTGCTGCACCAACGGCAGGTCTGCAAGCAATGACAGCGCGCGGTCCGAGGCGCCAAGCACCGTGAGGATACCGGCCAGGATAATCAGCGTGCTGGAGGCAAAGAACGATGCATTGCGCTCCAGGTTGCCGATCACGCTGGCATCGGCGATACGGTTGTCGCGCAACAGCATGCGCCGCATCCAGTCCTCGCGGTACAAGTGCAGCACACTGGCAAGGCAGGCGGTGTCGCGGCCCTTCCAGATGGCGTAGCGGGTATAGCCGCCCCAGCAGATGACGAACCAGCACGCTGCCAGCAGGTTAGGAAGATTACTTTGGATCACGTTCATGCAGGGTTCCCGAGGGCCAGATGCACAGATAATGGCGACCGGGATTCGACGCTGGCAAGCAGTAAAAGGCACAGAGCGATGGCGAAATCTGCCACCCCCTCTGCCGCTGGCTGATGGCAATAAAAAACCCCACCCCCTGAACAGGAGTGGGGTTTCGGATTGGCCCCCGTCGCTGCGCCATTAGGCTTGTGGCCGGCGTCAGCGCACGGGGTTCAACCTGTCAGGCCAGTGCCTCGCGCGGCTTACCGACCAAGTGGTCGAAGGCAGCAGCGGCGACCAGCATGATGACCGAAGGCACCAGCCAGGCAAGGCCCTGCTCGCTCAACGGCAGGTGGGCGACCACCTCTGGCAGCCTATCGGCAAGGCTGGTGGTCTTGATTGCGTCGACCAGGCCGAACAGCAGCGAGACCAGCATCACCGGCGCCAGGATGCGCACCGGCGAATTCCACAGCTCTTTGACGAAGCTCAGCGCCACGACCACGATGCACGGCGGGTAGATGGCCGTGAGCACCGGGATCGAGAACATGATCAGCTTGGTCAAGCCCAGGTTGGACACCACCAGCGAGAAGCCGGCCAGAATGACCACCAGCGCACGATACGACAGCGGCAGAATCTGGCTGAAGTACTCGGCGCACGCGCAGGTCAGGCCCACGGCGGTCACCAGGCATGCCAGGGCGATCAGCACGGCCAGGAAACCACTGCCAAGCGAACCGAAGGTGTGCTGCACATAGGCATGCAGAACCGCAGCGCCGTTGCTGGCATTGGCGGCGATTTCATGGCTGCCGGCGCCCAGGCGGAACAGGCTGATGTACACCAGCGCCAGGCCCACACCGGCAATCAGCCCGGCAATGATGGCATAGCGGGTGATCAGCTGCGGCGATTCCACACCGCGCGAGCGGATCGCGTTGACGATGACAATACCGAAGACCAGCGCCCCGAGGGTGTCCATGGTCAGGTAGCCATTGATGAACCCCTGCGAGAACGGCGCGGCAACGTACTGTGGCTGGGCCTCGCCGATGGTCCCGGCAGGCAGCGCAAACGCAGCAATGCCGAGCACCGCCAGGGCGATGATCTTCAACGGCGCGAGGAAGCGGCCGACGGTGTCGAGCAGCTTGCCTGGGTACATCGAGACAGCCAGCACCACGAGGAAGTACACAAGGCTGTAGATGAACAGCGCAGTCGGGCTTTCACCGGTCAGCGGCGCTACACCTACTTCGAACGACACGGTGGCCGTGCGCGGGGTCGCGAACAGCGGGCCTACCGAGAGGTAGCACACCGCCGCCAGCAGGCCGCCGAAGAACTTGCCAATGGGGCTGCTCAGGGCGTCCATCCCGCCACCGACCTTGGCCAGTGCGACCACGGTAATGACGGGCAGGCCAACGGCCGTTACCAAAAAGCCCAGGGCTGCCATCCATACGTGCGGCCCGGACTGCAGGCCAACGATAGGCGGGAAGATGATGTTGCCCGCGCCGACGAAAAGCGCAAACGTCATAAAGCCAAGTGCCAGGATATCCTGGCCTTTCAAAACTTTCATTTGGGGTAGTACCACACTGCTGAAATCGGGATTCGAGAGGGAATTTCCCCATGAATGAGGGAAATGTTGCCCGGCTTGATGAGCCAGACCCGTTTAGCGTGTCGTTCCCTTTTGGGGCACGGGCACAAAGTGAGCGCGTAGATTAACCGTTTTGCCGGGCAAGCGCACTGTAACGGTGCTGTTTGTCCGATGTACGTAGCGGTTTGTCGTCTTGCTGACCGTGGACAGGCGAAATTATCGCAGGGTGCGGGAATTAGTCTGTGTGAAAAATCCGAGTGATGCTGCCGATAATTCTCGCTGTAGCAGATATCTATCGCGGGGCAAGCCCGCTCCCACAGTGACTTTGGCCAGGCTCTGGGGGAGATCCCATGGTTCTGTGCAAGCGTGCGATGAGGCCACACGCAAGTGCCCCCTAAACTCTGCGTGGGAGCGGGCTCGCCAGGCGATGGGGTCTACAATTCAATAACGACAAAGGCCACCCGAAGGTGGCCTCTGTGCGCGTGGGGGGGTGTCGCAGTATTACTTCTTGGCTTCCCAGCCAGTCAGCTCGGCCAGGGCCTTGCCGATGTCAGCCAGCGAACGCACGGTCTTCACGCCAGCGTCTTGCAGTGCGGCGAACTTCTCGTCCGCAGTGCCTTTGCCGCCGGAGATGATGGCGCCTGCGTGGCCCATACGCTTGCCAGCTGGTGCAGTCACACCGGCAATGTAGGAAACCACTGGCTTGGTGACGTGGGCCTTGATGTAGGCCGCGGCTTCTTCTTCAGCCGAACCGCCGATCTCACCGATCATGACGATCGCTTCGGTCTTCGGGTCTTCCTGGAACAGCTTCAGGATGTCGATGAAGTTGGAGCCCGGGATCGGGTCGCCGCCGATGCCGACGCAGGTCGACTGGCCGAAGCCGGCGTCGGTGGTCTGCTTGACAGCTTCGTAGGTCAGGGTGCCGGAACGCGAAACGATACCGACCTTGCCTGGCAAGTGGATGTGGCCTGGCATGATGCCGATCTTGCACTCGCCCGGGGTGATGACACCTGGGCAGTTAGGGCCGATCAGGGTAACGCCCAGCTCGTCGCACTTGACCTTGGCGTCCAGCATGTCGAGGGTAGGAATACCTTCGGTGATGCAGACGATCAGCTTGATGCCACCGAAAGCGGCTTCAAGGATGGAGTCCTTGCAGAAAGGAGCTGGAACGTAGATGACCGAAGCGTCAGCGCCGGTAGCTTCTACAGCTTCTTTCACGGTGTTGAACACCGGCAGGCCCAGGTGAGTGGTGCCGCCTTTGCCTGGGGTCACGCCGCCAACCATCTTGGTGCCGTAGGCGATGGCTTGCTCGGAGTGGAAAGTACCTTGCGAGCCGGTGAAGCCCTGGCAGATGACTTTGGTGTCTTTATTGATCAGGACGCTCATTACTTGCCCTCCGCAGCTTTGACAACTTGTTGAGCAGCGTCGGTCAGGCTGGTTGCCGCAATGATGTTCAAACCGCTTTCTGCCAGTACTTTAGCGCCCAGTTCAGCGTTGTTGCCTTCAAGGCGCACAACAACCGGCACTTTAACGCCAACTTCTTTCACAGCGCCGATGATGCCTTCGGCAATCATGTCGCAGCGAACGATGCCGCCGAAGATGTTGACCAGTACGGCCGCGACATTGCTGTCGGACAGAATGATCTTGAACGCTTCGGTAACGCGTTCTTTGGTAGCGCCGCCGCCCACGTCGAGGAAGTTGGCTGGCTTGCCGCCATGCAGGTTGACGATGTCCATGGTACCCATGGCCAGGCCAGCACCGTTGACCATGCAGCCAATGTTGCCTTCCAGCGCCACGTAGTTCAGCTCGAAGCTGGCTGCGTGGGCTTCACGAGGATCGTCCTGGGACGGGTCGTGGAAGGTTTTCAGCTTAGGCTGACGGTACATTGCGTTGGCGTCGATGTTGATCTTGGCATCGAGGCAGTGCAGATCGCCGTCGGCCTTGATCACCAGCGGGTTGACTTCCAGCAGGGCCAGATCGTGCTCTTTGAAGAGCTTGGCCAGGCCTACGAAAATCTTGGCGAACTGAGCAACTTGCTTGCCTTCCAGACCCAGCTGGAATGCCAGTTCACGACCCTGGAACGGCTGAGCGCCGACCAGCGGATCGATGGTTGCCTTGATGATCTTCTCGGGGGTGTCGTGCGCAACTTTCTCGATGTCCACGCCACCTTCGGTGGAGGCCATGAACACGATGCGGCGGCTCGAACGATCGACCACAGCGCCCAGGTACAGCTCTTTGGCGATGTCGGTGCAGGATTCGACCAGGATCTTGGTCACTGGCTGACCGTTGGCGTCGGTCTGGTAGGTTACCAGGCGCTTGCCCAGCCATTGTGCAGCGAACGCCTTGGCGTCTTCCTTGCTGCGAACCAGCTTGACGCCGCCCGCTTTACCGCGACCACCAGCGTGGACCTGAGCCTTGACGACCCACTCCGAACCACCAATCTTGTCGCAGGCTTCTGCTGCAGCTTCAGGGGTGTCGACTGCGAAACCCTTGGAAACTGGCAGGCCGTATTCAGCGAACAGCTGCTTGCCCTGATACTCGTGAAGATTCATGCTTTTTACCGTCTTCGTTAGGTACTGCGCTTCGGCGCTGCGCCATTACCGGCGCCGCACCACCTGTGACCGTTGACCCCGGGTTATCCCATGTGATCCGGTCCGGCGGACGTTCCGCGGTGAGTCATGCACGCAAGACTCACGACGGGCAGCCCGCCGTGGTTTCTTATAATTAACGCTTCTTACGGTTGGCAACGTGAATGGCACCGCCATTCACTGCCAGCGCTGCTTCGTGCAACGCTTCGGACAGGGTTGGATGGCTGAAGACCATCATGCCCAGATCCTCGGCACTGGTGCCGAATTCCATTGCGATCGCGCCCTGCTGTACCAGCTCGGCAGCGGATGGGCCGATGACGTGCACACCCAGTACGCGGTCGGTTTTCGCATCGGCGATAACCTTGACGAAACCACCGGTGTCGTTGGCTGCCATCGCACGGCCGCTGGCGGCGAACGGGAAGGTGCCCACGTTAACCTCAACGCCTTCAGCTTTCAACGCCTGTTCGGTCTTGCCGACCCATGCGATTTCCGGGTGGGTGTAGATAACCGAAGGAATCAGGTCGTAGTTCATCTGGGCCTTGTGGCCCTTGATGCGCTCGACAACCATGATGCCCTCTTCCGAGGCCTTGTGCGCCAGCATCATGCCGCGTACCACGTCGCCGATGGCGAACACGCCAGGAACGCTGGTAGCGCAGTGATCGTCGACGAAGATGTAGCCACGCTCATCGATGGTCACGCCACTGTCGGCAGCCAGCAGGTCGGTGGTCACCGGACGACGGCCGACCGCAACGATCAGCTTGTCGAAGGTGATCTTCTGCTCGCCTTCAGCGTTGGTGTAGGTGACTTCGACTTCATTGCCATTGACTTTCGAGCCGGTGACGCGAGCGCCCAGCTTGATGTCCAGGCCTTGCTTGGTCAGGGTCTTCTGGGCTTCTTTCGACACCGCGGTGTCGGCAGCCATCAGGAAGGTGTCCAGCGCTTCGAGCACGGTGACTTCAGCGCCCAGGCGAGCCCAGACCGAACCCAGCTCCAGGCCGATGACACCGGCCCCGATCACGCCCAGGCGCTTGGGTACCGATTGGAATTCCAGGGCGCCGGTGGAGTCGACGATGACGTTCTGGTCGACCGGAGCCGGCGGAATGTCGATTGGGCGCGAACCGGAAGCCAGGATCACGTTCTCGGCTTCGATGATTTCGGTGGTGCCGTCGGCTTTGGTGACTTCGACTTTCTTGCCGGCCAGCAGTTTGCCGTGGCCCTGGATCGAAGTAACGCCGTTGGCCTTGAACAGGGTGGCAACACCGCCAGTCAGGTTCTTGACGATGCCAGCCTTGCGGCCAACCATCGCAGCCACGTCCATCTTCACTTCACCCGTGGAGATGCCGTGGACGTTGAAGCTCTCTTTGGCTTCCTTGTACTTCCAGGAGCTGTCCAGCAGCGCCTTGGACGGGATGCAACCTACGTTCAGGCAGGTACCGCCAAGGGCCAGCTTGCCCTCGCCGTCAGTGTACTTCTCGATGCAGGCAGTCTTCAGACCGAGTTGGGCGGCCTTGATGGCAGCGACATAGCCGCCAGGACCTGCACCAATCACCACTACGTCGAATTTCTGGGTCATAAAAGATTCCTTTTTAGCTTCAAGCTGCAAGCTGTAAGCCGCAAGCCGGCAAGCCTCGACTCGAAGCTTGCCGCTCGCAGCTTACAGCCGCGCGATTAGATGTCCAGCAGCAGGCGGGACGGATCTTCCAGCAGGTTCTTGATAGTCACCAGGAAGGTCACGGCTTCCTTACCATCGATCAGGCGGTGATCGTACGACAGCGCCAGGTACATCATCGGGCGAATTACCACTTGGCCATTAATGGCCATCGGGCGCTGAATGATGTTGTGCATACCCAGAATCGCAGCCTGCGGCGGGTTGACGATCGGGGTCGACATCATCGAACCGAAGGTACCACCGTTGGTGATGGTGAAGGTACCACCGGTCATTTCTTCGATCGACAGCTTGCCGTCACGGGCCTTCTTGCCGAAGGTAGCGATGCCGTTTTCGATTTCGGCCAGCGACATCGATTCGGCGTTACGCAGTACCGGTACTACCAGACCACGGTCGCTGGAGACGGCAACGCCGACGTCGGCAAAGCCGTGGTAGACGATGTCATTGCCATCGATCGAAGCGTTGACTGCCGGGTAGCGCTTCAGCGCCTCGGTAGCGGCCTTGACGAAGAACGACATGAAGCCCAGGCGTACGCCGTTGTGGGTCTTCTCGAACAGGTCCTTGTACTTCGAACGCAGGGCCATGACTTCGGTCATGTCGACTTCGTTGAAGGTGGTCAGCATGGCCATGTTCGACTGGGCTTCGACCAGACGCTCGGCGATCTTGGCGCGCAGGCGGGTCATCGGCACGCGCTTCTCGGTGCGGTCGCCAGCGGCGACGACAACCTGGGCAGCAGCGGCAGCAGCCGGCTTGGCAGCGGCAGCAGGTGCCGACTTCTTGTTGGCGACGGCGGCGACGACGTCTTCCTTGGTCACGCGACCGCCTTTGCCGGTACCGGCAACAGAGGCCAGGTCGATACCGTTTTCTTCAGCCAGCTTGCGTGCAGCAGGTGCGGCGACTGGGTCGTCTTCGCCCGCATCGGCAGCGCCAGCCGGGGCTGCGGCCGGGGCGGCAGCGGCTGGCGCGGCGGCAGCACCGCCTTCCACGATCGAACCCAGGACTTCGTCGGACAGGACGGTTTCGCCCTCGCCCTTGACGATGTCACCCAGCACGCCATCAGCGGTGGCCAGGACTTCCAGGACGACCTTGTCGGTCTCGATGTCAACGATCAGCTCGTCACGCTTGACGGCTTCGCCCGGCTTTTTGTGCCAGGTGGCGACGGTGCCGTCGGCGACCGATTCCGGGAAGGTTGGGGCTTTGATCTCGATAGCCATTAGCAGTGTTTCCTTAAATTCGGTTTCAGGTGCACGAAGGCGTTAAACAGTGAAGGCGTCTTGCAGCAGTTTTTCCTGCTGTTCGGCGTGCTTCGATGCGTAACCACAGGCTGGCGCGGCGGAAGCGTCGCGGCCGGCGTATTCGAGGTTCAGTGCCTTGTTGTGGCGACCCAGAATACGGCGCATGTGGTGCTGGCTGCTGTACCAGGCACCCTGGTTCATCGGCTCTTCCTGACACCAGACTGCAGCTTTGAGGTTGGTGTACTGAGCCAGGATCTCGACCAGGTCATCCTCAGGGAACGGATACAGCTGTTCCAGACGCAGGATGGCGATGTCTTCACGGCCCTCGGCACGGCGTTTTTCCAGCAGGTCGTAGTAGACCTTGCCGCTGCACAGCACCAGGCGCTCGACCTTGGCCGGATCGATTGCATCGATTTCCGGGATCACGGTCTGGAACGAACCTTCGGCCAGGTCTTCGAGGGTCGAAATGGCCAGCTTGTGGCGCAGCAACGACTTCGGCGTGAGCACGACCAGCGGCTTGCGCAGCGGGCGGATCACCTGGCGACGCAGCAGGTGGTAGATCTGTGCCGGGGTGGTCGGTACGCACACCTGAATGTTGTGCTCGGCGCACAGCTGCAGGTAACGCTCCAGACGCGCGGAGGAGTGCTCCGGGCCCTGCCCTTCATAACCGTGCGGCAGCAGCATGGTCAGACCGCACAGGCGGCCCCACTTGTGCTCGCCGCTGGTGATGAACTGGTCGATCACCACTTGCGCACCGTTGGCGAAGTCGCCGAACTGGGCTTCCCAGATCACCAGCGCGTTTGGCGTGGTGGTGGAGTAGCCGTATTCGAAGGCCAGTACCGCTTCTTCCGAGAGGAAGGAATCGTACAGGTCGAAACGCGGCTGACCCGGGAACAGATTCTGCAGCGGAATATAGGTGCTGGCGTCCTTCTGGTTGTGCAGTACCGCGTGGCGGTGGGAGAAGGTGCCACGGCCGATGTCCTGGCCGGTCATGCGGATCGGGTGACCTTCGAACTGCAGGGTGGCGTAGGCCATGGTCTCTGCATAACCCCAGTTGATCGGCAAGCCACCGGCCTGCATCTTCTGGCGATCTTCGTAGATTTTGGCAACCTGGCGCTGGACGACGAAGCCTTCCGGCAGCTCGAGCAGCTTGGCGGACAAGTCCTGCAAGGTCTTGAGGTCGAAGCGGGTGTCGTGACGCGCAGTCCAGGCATGGCCCAGGTATGGACGCCAGTCGACGAACAGCTCGCGGTTCGGCTCCTTGACCAGGCTCTTGACCACATGCAGGCCGTTATCCAGCGCATTGCGGTAGTCGTCGATCTTGGCCTGGGCGCGTTCGGCGTCGATACGGCCAGCCTGGATCAATGCCTCGGCATACAGCTCGCGAGTAGTGCGCTGCTTGCTGATCTGCTGATACATCAATGGCTGGGTGCCGTTAGGCTCGTCAGCTTCGTTGTGGCCACGGCGGCGGTAGCAAACCAGGTCGACTACCACGTCACGCTTGAACTGCATGCGGTAATCGATGGCCAGCTGGGTAACGAACAGCACCGCTTCCGGGTCATCGCCGTTGACGTGCAGGATCGGCGCCTGAATCATCTTGGCAACGTCGGTCGCGTACTCGGTGGAGCGCGCGTCCAGCGGGTTGCTGATGGTGAAACCAACCTGGTTGTTGATCACGATGTGCACGGTACCGCCGGTCTTGAAACCGCGGGTCTGCGACATCTGGAAGGTTTCGAGCACCACGCCTTGGCCGGCGAATGCCGCGTCACCGTGGATCGAGATCGGCAGTACCTTGTCGCCAACAGCATCGTTGCGACGGTCCTGACGGGCGCGAACCGAGCCTTCCACAACTGGCGAGACGATTTCCAGGTGGGACGGGTTGAACGCCATGGCCAGGTGGACTTCGCCGCCTGGAGTCATCACGTTCGAGGAGAAGCCCTGGTGGTACTTGACGTCACCGGAGCCCAGCTCGTTCATCTTCTTGCCTTCGAACTCGTCGAACAGCTCGCGCGGGTTCTTGCCGAAGGTGTTGACCAGCACGTTCAGACGGCCACGGTGGGCCATGCCGATAACGACTTCCTTGACGCCATAGGAGCCGGAACGCTGGATCATTTCGTCCAGCATCGGAATCAGGCTCTCGCCGCCTTCAAGGCCGAAGCGCTTGGTGCCGGGGTACTTGGTGCCCAGGTACTTCTCAAGGCCTTCACCGGCGGTGACACGCTCGAGCAGGTGCGATTGCACATCGGCGGAAAAATCAGGGCGGCCACGGACGCTTTCCAGACGCTGCTGGAACCAGCTGCGCTGCTCGGAATCGACGATGTGGGTGAACTCGGCACCGATGGTGCGACAATATGTCTTCTCGAGCGCCTCGAAAATTTCGCGTAGGCTCGCTTCCTCTTTGCCGATGAACAGGTCGCCGGCACGGAAGGTCGTATCAAGATCGGCATTGGTCAAGCCGTAGTGATTGATCGACAGGTCTACGGGCGCAGGGCGCTGCCACAACCCCAACGGGTCGAGCTTGGCAGCCTGATGGCCGCGCATACGATAGGCCTGGATCAGTCGCAGAACTTCAACCTGCTTCTTCTCGTGTTCACTGCTCACGCTCCCGGCGGAAACCGGTTGGGCGCGGCGCTGGTTCTTTGCCAGCAGTACGAAATGGTCGCGGATTGTCGAGTGCGATACATCAGTAGCGGTGCTGCCGTCGGCGGGCAACTTCTGGAAGTAGGTGCGCCACTCTTCTGGCACAGCGTTAGGGTCGTGCAGGTAGAGTTCGTAGAGCTCTTCCACATATGCAGCGTTACCACCTGAAAGGTGGGCGCTTTCCCACATGCGCTGCATCACGCTTTCTTGCATGCTTGGTCACCCTCGGTTAGGGGACTAATCGGCGAGAACCTCAGAAAACATGGAAAAGTCCGAACACAGCGACTGAACCACGCCACTTGGATCTTGCTGATCTTCCGGGTACCAGCCCGGAAAGCCCCTGCTGGTCTCATATCTTCATAGGTAATGAGCGAGGGCCTTGTAAGCCCTGCTCGATTATTGCCTTGGTGCGGGCTCACCACCCGCACCTTGGCATACTGCAGTTACAACTTTTTGAATCAGGTGCCGCTTTGCAGCAGCATGTTACGCACGTGGCCGATAGCCTTGGTCGGGTTCAGACCCTTGGGGCAAACGTTCACGCAGTTCATGATCCCGCGGCAGCGGAATACGCTGAACGGGTCATCCAGGGACGCCAGGCGCTCCTGAGTTTTGGTGTCACGGCTGTCGGCCAGGAAACGGTAGGCCTGCAGCAGCGCAGCCGGGCCGAGGAACTTGTCAGGGTTCCACCAGAACGACGGGCAGGAAGTCGAGCAGCAAGCGCACAGGATGCACTCGTACAGACCGTCCAGCTTCTCGCGCTCTTCTGGCGACTGCAGACGCTCGATGGCCGGAGCCGGCGTGTCGTTCTGCAGGAATGGCTTCACCTTCTCGTACTGCTTGTAGAAGATGCTCATATCGACGACCAAGTCACGAATGACTGGCAGGCCCGGCAGCGGACGCAGAACCAGCTTGCCCTTCTTCACCACACCCGACAGCGGGGTGATGCAGGCCAGGCCGTTCTTGCCGTTCATGTTCATGCCGTCGGAACCGCACACGCCTTCACGGCACGAGCGACGGTACGAGAAGCCCTCGTCCTTTTCCTTGATCAGTGCCAGCACGTCCAGAACCATCAGGTCCTTGCCGCCGGTATCGACGTCGAACGACTCCATCTTGGGGGCCGCGTCGGTGTCGGGGTTGTAGCGATAAACTTCGACTTTCAACATAGCAGCCACCCTTAGTAAGTCCGGATTTTCGGCTCGAAGGCCGGAACGGTCTTCGGCGCAAAGTTGACGCCACGCTTGGCTACGCGCTTCTCACCCGGGTAGTACAGGGTGTGGCACAGCCAGTTCTCGTCGTCACGGTCTTCGAAGTCTTCACGGGCGTGAGCGCCGCGGGACTCTTTACGGGTTTCGGCCGCGATGGCGGTAGCTTCAGCGACTTCCAGCAGGTTCTGCAGCTCCAGCGCTTCGATACGCGCGGTGTTGAAGGCCTGGGACTTGTCGTTGATCTTGACGTTGGCGATGCGGTCACGCAGGCCAGCCAACTGCTCGATGCCCTTCTGCATGTATTCGCCGGTACGGAACACACCGAAGTAGTTCTGCATGCAGCTCTGCAGTTCGCGGCGCAGGCTTGCAACGTCTTCGCCGGTGGTGCGCTCGTTGAGCTTGTTCAGGCGGTTCAGGGCAACGTCGATGTCGGTGTCGCTGGCATCGTTGTAGCTGACGCCGTCGCTCAGGGCCTTTTCCAGGTGCAGGCCAGCGGCGCGACCGAATACCACGAGGTCGAGCAGCGAGTTGCCGCCCAGGCGGTTGGCACCGTGAACCGATACGCACGCCACTTCACCTACGGCGAACAGGCCAGGGATGATCTGGTCCTTGCCTTCGGTATCCATGGTGATGGCCTGGCCATGAATGTTGGTGGCAACGCCGCCCATCATGTAGTGGCAGGTTGGAACGACCGGTACCGGCGCGACCACTGGGTCGACGTGGGCAAAGGTCTTGGACAGCTCGCAGATACCTGGCAGGCGGCTGTGCAGCACTTCCTCGCCAAGGTGGTCGAGCTTGAGCAGCACGTGGTCCTTGTTCGGGCCCACGCCGTTGCCGGCGATGATCTCTTTGACCATGGAACGGGCAACCACGTCGCGACCTGCAAGGTCTTTGGCGTTCGGCGCGTAACGCTCCATGAAACGCTCACCGTGGGCGTTGATCAGGTAACCACCTTCACCACGGCAACCTTCGGTGACCAGCACACCAGCGCCGGCGATGCCGGTCGGGTGGAACTGCCACATTTCGATGTCCTGCACCGGTACGCCGGCACGCAGGGCCATGCCGATACCGTCGCCGGTATTGATCAGGGCGTTGGTGGTGGAGGCGTAGATACGACCAGCACCGCCAGTGGCCAGAACGGTGGCCTTGGACTTGATGTACATGGTTTCGCCGGTTTCGATGCAGATTGCGATCACGCCGACGAACGCGCCGTCCTGGTTCTTCACCAGGTCAACCGCGTAGTACTCGTTAAGGAAGGTGGTGCCTGCCTTCAGGTTGCCCTGGTACAGGGTGTGCAGCAGTGCGTGACCGGTACGGTCGGACGCGGCGCACGTACGGGCAGCCTGGCCACCCTTGCCGAAGTCCTTGGACTGGCCACCGAACGGACGCTGGTAGATACGGCCGGTTTCGGTACGCGAGAACGGCAGACCCATGTGATCCAGCTCGAAGACCGCAGCCGGGCCTTCCTGACACATGTATTCGATAGCGTCCTGGTCACCGATGTAGTCGGAGCCCTTGACGGTATCGTACATGTGCCAGCGCCAGTCATCGTTCGGGTCGGCCGAGGCGATGGCACAGGTGATGCCACCCTGGGCGGAAACGGTGTGCGAACGGGTCGGGAACACCTTGGTGACTACTGCGGTCTTGTGGCCGCCTTGAGCCAGTTGCAGCGCTGCGCGCATGCCGGCGCCGCCACCACCAATGATGATGGCGTCGAAGGAAATCGTTGGAATGCTAGCCATGAATCAGATACCCCAGAGAATCTGCACACCCCAGACGAAGTAAGCGAACATCGCAACGCCGCATACCGCCTGGAACAGGAAACGTACCGCAGTGGCCGACTTGCCCAGCGCCATCGGCGTCAGGTAGTCGGTGGCAATGGTCCACATGCCGACCCAGGCGTGAGCGCCCAGGGCCACCAGGGCCAGCAGACTGAAGATACGCATCGCGTTGTTGGAGAACAGACCGTGCCACTGGGCATAGTCGATCCCTGGATGGGCGACGAGGTAGCCGATCAGGAAGATGAAGTAAGCCGCGAGAACGACCGCAGAAACACGCTGCGCCATCCAGTCATAGAGGCCCGAACGCGAAAGGTTCGTGACGTTAGTTACCATATCCAAACTCCTGCCAGAACGATCACCACTACAGACACAGCGATGATGATTTTCGAGCCCAGTCGTCCGCCTTCAAGCGTCTCGCCGACGCCCATGTCCATGATCAAGTGGCGCACACCGGCAACCAGGTGATACAGCAAGGCAGACAGCAGACCCCATGCGATGAACTTGGCCAGCGGGCTGGTCAAGCACGCCTTCACTTCACCGAAACCTTCAGCCGATTCCAGGGACTTGCTCAATGCATAAAGCATGATGGCCAGGCCGAGGAAAAGAATGATGCCGGAGACACGGTGCAGGAATGACGTTACGCCGGTAATGGGGAGTTTGATGGTCCTTAAGTCTAGGTTTACAGGTCGTTGGCTTTTCACGGCTTTTTTCACACTGAAGAGCCCCTAGCAAGCAGGGCAAAGTTGTTGGTAAGTGTACTGGTCAGGTACCCACCATCGGAGAGAGCGACGACACCCAGCGGGTCAGGCAAGAAAGCCTCTGGGAGTCGGCTGCCGAGTATAGACAGTTAGGTTGCTCATGACAACGCAGGGGGCTAGCCCGAATAGCGCATTGCCTTTGGCGAACAAAAGGCGTAAACGGGCGATAATTTCTCGAAAAATCAGGCTTCAAGGGGTGTTTCAACCAGCCTTTAGGCAAATTGACATCTGAATTTATCCCTCTATAGTGGTGCGGGCCCTGCGTGGGGGGTCTGTCTGATGATTTCAAGCATTAATAGGAGGCCACATGGCTGACAAAAAAGCGCAGTTGATCATCGAGGGCAATGCCCCCGTCGAACTGCCCATTTTAACCGGCACCGTTGGTCCCGATGTCATCGACGTCCGCGGGTTGGGGGCATCCGGTCACTTCACCTTCGACCCGGGTTTCATGGCGACCGCCTCGTGCGAGTCGAAGATCACCTACATCGACGGTGATAAAGGCATCCTGCTGCATCGCGGCTACCCGATCGAGCAGCTCGCCGAACAGTCCGACTACCTTGAAACCTGCTACCTGCTGCTGAACGGCGAACTGCCGAACGCCGAGCAGAAAGCCCAGTTCGTCAGCACCGTGAAGAACCACACCATGGTCCACGAACAGCTGAAGACCTTCTTCAACGGTTTCCGTCGCGACGCCCACCCGATGGCCGTGATGTGCGGCGTAGTCGGCGCACTGTCGGCGTTCTACCACGACTCGCTGGACATCAATAACCCGCAACACCGCGAAATCTCCGCGGTGCGCCTGGTCGCTAAAATGCCGACCCTGGCAGCGATGGTCTACAAGTACTCCATGGGCCAGCCCATGATGTACCCGCGTAACGACCTGACGTACGCAGAAAACTTCCTGCACATGATGTTCAACACGCCGTGCGAGATCAAACCGATCAGCCCGACGCTGGCCAAGGCCATGGACCGGATCTTCATCCTCCATGCCGACCACGAGCAGAACGCCTCCACCTCCACCGTGCGCCTGGCAGGCTCTTCGGGTGCCAACCCGTTCGCCTGTATCGCTGCCGGTATCGCCGCACTCTGGGGCCCGGCCCACGGCGGCGCGAACGAAGCCGTACTGACCATGCTCGATGAAATCGGCGATGTTTCCAACATCGACACATTCATCGCCAAGGCCAAGGACAAGAACGACCCGTTCAAGCTGATGGGCTTCGGTCACCGCGTTTACAAAAACCGCGACCCGCGCGCCACCGTGATGAAGCAGACCTGCGACGAAGTCCTGGGCGAGCTGGGCATCAAGAACGATCCGCAGCTGGAACTGGCCATGCGCCTCGAAGAGATCGCACTGACCGATCCGTACTTCATCGAGCGCTCGCTGTACCCGAACGTGGACTTCTACTCGGGCATCATCCTCAAGGCCATCGGCATTCCGACCAGCATGTTCACCGTGATCTTCGCCCTGGCACGTACCGTGGGCTGGATCTCGCACTGGAAGGAAATGCTTTCCGGCCCGTACAAGATTGGCCGCCCGCGCCAGCTGTACACCGGCGAGCCGCAGCGCGACATCGTCGAGCTGAAAGACCGCAAGTAAGCCTTTCGCACTATCCGGACTGCCTCGGCACAACGCTGAGGCAGCCCCCTCCTCCCCCTACCGGGAACCAACTCCGCCTTACACCCCGCAGCGCATTTCAAGATGATCGGCACGGCCATCGTGCAACCCAATCATCACGTGAGATGCAAAACATGCCAATAGACCAAAGCTACGATTTCTTCGACAACCTCGAGCTGCTCGCCCCCGCCCCACAACCTGGCCTGGCGATGCCAGACTCGTTTGCCCCCTCCCCACCCACTGACGCACCCTCACTCGCTGGCGTCATGGACAACAAAATCATCACCTTCACCGACAACCTCGAATCCAAGTTCAAGGAAGCCGCCAAATACAGCGTGCAGATCTCTCAAGCAGCCGCCAACAAATCGTTCAACCAAATAACGCAACGCCTGGAATGGCACGGGGCGTACTCAGAGGCGCTGAGGCATTGCGGCTGGATCGGCACATCCAACAACTTTGTCAAATATAAAGAAGCCGAAGCCGAAGTGAACATGGAGCTTGTAGCGATCGAACTCCTCAAGCTCGCCATGGGCCCTACTATCTCACGCGTCCTGGACGTTACCATCGCTGCGATCCAGGCCCTGAAGGCGAACACCGAACTGACGGCGAAACTACAGAAATCAGCATCCCAAGGCGAGAGCGGGTCATTCAACATCTTGCCGTGCCTGCAGCAGGGTAAGGACGTAGTGATGTACGACCAAGCCATGACGTACCAAAGGAGAAGTAACAGCGGCGGTTTCTGGTTCTGGTCATGGAAATCGTCAGACATCAACCTGGAACAAGTCGCCAACAAGTGGGAGCTCAACTTTGACCACTACCAGGCACTGGAGGCTCAAATAAAGGCCAAAATTGGCAAGCATTCATCCGATTTCTTCGATGAACTCGACCTCTGAGCGACATGGCCACCCCCAAAAAGGGCTCCCACTGTGGATACGTTTCCCAGCCTCTACCGCAACGCCGGAATAGTACTCATCGACCACACACCTGCAAGCGAACCGCAACAGGGGTACATGAGCTCGATTTTGCTCGCCCAACTAATTGCAAATCAGCAACACAAGGTCGACACCCCCAAGGAGTGGCAACACACCCTGCTGACAGCATTTGCAAAATTAGGCTGGCTCGTCACGACGTCCAGCAGTCGACACGTCACTCAAAAGACGCCCTTTACCCTGGGGGACTTGCTTGCCAGAGAGCCAAACCTAGGAAAACCGACCCTGCAACACTGCCTTCGAAGGCTCACAACAGCACAATCCAATGCATTATGCGCACACTGCATTTTGCCTCTAGAGAATGGAAACACAGCCATTCGCGTTGGTCTGGGGGTGATTGCTGACAACGGATTACTAGACCTGACAATAGTGTCATTCATTGCCAGTTCGCCCTCGGGCGCATGCCTGGCAGCGCGGTTTGAAAGTTGCAGCCGCGACCCCCTCACGGTGGCGATAGATCATCACGTCATCATGGCACCAGAGACATATGCCCCCGCGAAAGACCGCAAGGTGACCGACGCCTTAGGGAACCATTACAGCAAGGAGATTGAGAGAATCTACCCCCTTAATTAACCGCACCGACCAGAAGCGCCTCGGCGGCTTCTGGTCGGCAGCGCGATCAAGGCCGTTCGGCGCGTTCGCGCAAGGCCTTCAAGGTATTGAATGGCGCATCCACCACAAACTTGTTGGCCAGCCACGAAGGTACGCTGCCACCCGGCTCGGTATGCACCTGGTACGTGACCTCGGTGCTATCACCCTTGGGCACCAGCTTCCAGAAGCCTTCGACCTGCACCACCCGCACATAACCGCTCTCTTCAGGCAGATACGTAGGCACCTCTTTGAGCGTGCGCGTGACGCTGCCGTCAGCCTCCTGCACGGTGGTCACCTGCAGCACCGAATCGCGCGGGGTGACTGGCCATGGGGTATTGAACTGGGTGTAGGTCCAGCTCTGCGCGCCTTCGTGCTTGAGCAGCTTCTGCGACTTGCACTCGTGCACCCAGGCACAGGCGCCGGCTACGTCCTCCTGCAACGCCTTGACCTTGGCCAGCGGCGCCTTGATCAGGGTAACGCCGCGATACGCCTTGTACTTGGAACCCGCCACTTCACTGAGCGACACCTTGATGCCGTCTTCATCTTTGGCCACCTGCCAGTTCTCGGCCCAGGCGCTCGGCGCCAGCACCGCACCCAGGCTACACAGCAGAGCAATACGCTTGATCGATCTCATCATCTTGTTCCTTGTTGTCGAAGATCCAACCTGTCACGCCGCCGTCACTTGCTCCAGCCAGCCAATGATGCGTATGGCTTCATCCCGATCATTGCCGCACACCGCCACCTCCGCCTTGAAACCACCACACACTTTGGGCCGCTCGGGCTTGCCGAACAGAGCGCAGAGGTTGTCTAGGTTCAGGTGCAGGCAGCGCTCCCCCGCCGGCTTGCCCAGAGGCATGCCAGGAATGGCAGAGCTGATGGATGGGGCGATGCAGCAAGCACCACAACCCTCACGGCAATTCATGAAAACAGGACTCCCAGGAGCAAGACGGGACGAACGTCCCTGGATACTAACCGCTCAAACATACGTTTGAAATTACCAGGCAGATGAAATCGACAGTGACCCGGTAGTCAGTTACGGAATTCGAAATCGAGGGCAGCGCCGTCAACATCGCGGCGGCTGTCATTGCGCATCTGCAACTGCATTTCGTTGCTGATCAGCCGGCCGTTGAGCTGGAACGGGCTACCGTCTGACTCCGGCTTTGCGGGGAACATGGATGGCAATATCGGCTTGCGCACCACAGGCCCATCACCGACATCAGGCTCAAGCTGGTTGACCATGCTTTTGGGTAGCGAGAGGTCCAGCTTGGGCTTGGGCAATGGTTTGGCCACTGCCGTGTTACGGGCAGCGCGCCTGGCCTTTGGCTTGGCCTTGCTGGCCGCCTTGGGCTTGGCCTTGGTCACAGGCTTGGCCGAGGGCTTTACCTGGGCTTTGCTTACCGGCTCCGCAGCCGCCGCCATGCCTGCCGGCAGCCAAGGCAGCGCTAGACACAAGGCAAGGACAAGAGGACGAAACACGTTGAGGGCCACCGCAGGCAGAGTCAGAGGTGCGTATGCTCCCTTTTCCCTGCCGCTCTGACAAGCCTACAAAAGTGATGGGGTCGTGTCTCTGCACAATTGATGAGCCAGCAGACCGAGCGTAATCACGGCACGTTCGGCCTCTTTATTCCACGGAATGCCGCAATTTAGCCGGATACAGTGATTGAATTGCTCGGTGTTACTGAATATCAGCCCAGGGGCGATGCTGATGCCCTGCTCCAGCGCCCGCACGTGCAGGTCCTGGGTGTTGACCCTGCCCGGCAGGCTGACCCACAGGATGAAGCCACCGGTTGGGCGCGTCATCTGCGTGCCGTCAGGGAAGTGCTGCTGGACAGCCAACTGGTAGGCGGTCAGGTTCTTGCGGTATTCCTGGCGAATGAAACGCAGGTGGCGGTCGTAGCCGCCGTTTTCCAGATAAGCCGCCACGGCCATTTGCGTCACGCTGCACGCCGAATGGGTGGTGAAAGTCTGCAAGCGCTGGATCTCATCCTGGTAACGCCCCGCGATCATCCAGCCCACCCGCACACCCGGCGACAGGGTCTTGGAAAAACTCGAGCAGTAGATCACCCGGTCCAGTCGATCGTAAGCCTTGAGCGCCTTGGTACGGCCCTGCTCGAACATCAATTCGCCATAGATATCATCTTCGACGATCTGGATATCGAAGTCCGAGGCCAAACGCAGCAACTGCTTCTGGCGGTCTTCCGGGATAGTGCCGCCCAGTGGGTTGCTCAGCCGCGCGGTCAGCACCAGGGCCTTGATCGACCATTGATTGGCCGCCAGTTGCAACGCCTCAAGGCTGACACCGGTGGACGGGTCGCTGGGAATCTCGATGACTTTCAGGCCCAGCAGGTCAGCAAGCTGCAACAGGCCGTAATAAGTCGGCGACTCAGCAGCAATCAGGTCCCCCGGCCGGGTCAGTACCCGCAGCGCCATTTGCAGCGCATCGACGCAACCATGGGTGATCACTACCTCGCGCGGGTCTACCAGCACACCGGCGTCGCGCATGCGAATGGCAACTTGCCGGCGCAACGGCTCGAAACCTGGGCTGAACATGTAGCTGAAGGCGCGAGGGCTATGGAACCGAGTGACCTTGGCCAACTGCTGGTGCAAGGCGCGCACCGGCAAATAGTCCACGTGCGGGACCGCCGCGCCGAACGGGAACACCCCGTCACGGCGAGCCTCGGTCAGCACCTGCTGGATGATACTGGCGCGAGTCACCAGGCCCGGCCGCTCGACGCGGGCGATATCGGGGGTGAGCGCAGTCAGGGCGGGTGTCTGGTGCACGTAGTAGCCCGACTGCGGGCGCGCGCGAATCAGGCCCTGGTCCTCGAGATTGGCGTAAGCCTGCAGCACGGTGGCGTGGCTGACGTTGAGCTGCGCGCTCATCTTGCGTACCGAGGGCACTCGCTCGCCCGGCTGGTAGACACCGCGACGGATGTCTTCGGCCAGTTGCTGGGCGATGCGCTGGTACAGCAGCAGGTTGGTCATGGCGTGTTCTCGAAGCGCGGACAGGTCATTGTTCTTGTGTGGCCTACAGCCAAGCCAGAATACCGTAACAGTTGCAAAGTGTACTGGGACAGATCAGAGATTAGTCAACAATACAGTTACGTGACAGCGAAACGGTGAACAGCCGCACTTACAAAAAGCCCCGCTGATCGACTGCAGCCGATCGCGGGGCCCTTTACGCTTAGCGTGCGGGAGACAGCTTGCCTTTATCGTCCGAGAAGACGATCTCGACCCGACGGTTCTGCGCCCTGCCCCGCTCCGAGGCATTGGCCTCGACCGGATACTGGTCGCCATAACCGACCACCTCGATGCGCTCTTCCTTCACACCCAGGTCGACCAGCATGTCGCCGACCGATTGCGCACGCTCGCGAGACAGCCGCAGGTTGTCTTCCGGGGTGCCGGTGCTGTCGGTGTAGCCCTCGATGCGCACCACGCGACGCGGGTTGAGCTGGAGGAACTGCACCAGCTTGAGCACGGTGCGGCTGGCAGTGTTTTTAAGATCCGCCTGGCCCGTATCGAACAGCACATCACCCAAGGTCATTACCAGGCCCCGGTCGCTCTGCTGAGATGCCAGCGCAGAAATTTGCGCCTCGATGAATTTGCCCTGTTGCTGCACGCTGGCAAGCTTGGCTTCGCGCAGCGCCAATTGCAGCCGCTGGCGGTCGAGGTCAAGCTTGGTCACGCGCTCCTGGTTGAGCGCAAGCTTGGCGTGCTCGGCAGCGATTTCGCTGTAGCGCTGGCTCAGGTAGGCATAGTGGCGCACGTCGGGACCCGTGCCGATGTAACCGGCCAGGCGCTCGGCACGGCCCAGCGACTCGCCGGCCCGGATCACATCGCGCGGCGCACTGCGCAGCACCTCGGATTTGTCCTTGACCTGCTGGTAGGCCGCGGTGGCGTCATCGAGCGCCGACTCGCTGCGCTGGCTGGCGCAACCTTGCAAACCGACCAGGGCCACCAGGGCCAGTGCCGCCATTGGCTTGCTGCGCTTCATGGCTGCACCTCCAGCTGTTTACGCAGGCGCTTGACCCGTGATTGCAGCACCTGCAGTTGCTCTTCGCTTTTTTGCGTCAACACGCGGGCCTCGGCCAGGCGCGCATCAAGTTCAGCCTGCTCGGCGCGCATGCGCGCATCGCGATAGCTTTCGCTGGCCATGTTGGCCTTGGCGCGGGTGAGTTTGTCTTCGGCCAGTTTGTATTCCGGCACCTGCTCGGTCGCCCCGACCGCCTTGGCCTGTTCCAGCGCCTGCTCGGAAAGGCGCAGCTGTTCGACAGGCGCCGGGTCGCTGGCGCAACCGGCCAGGCCAAGCATGCCGAGGGCAATTATTGAGAAACGTATATTCAAGCCGAATGAGCCTCTTACGCCGAATGACTGGGTGAGAGCCACGAACGCTCAGGGCTGAGGCTCGCGCGCAAAGCGGCAATAGTAACGTGTTTGCGCTGCATTTGAGCACCTGACGGGGGAAGTGTTTCCCTTGCCCGCCAATTCGCGGCGTAACGGCGAGAAACTACTGGGCAGCGGGCTGCATCTGGGCCTTCCAGCGCTCCACGTTGCGCTGCAACACCGCCTCGGAGGTACCGGAAAGCGGCAACTGTGCGAGCTTGCTGGCCAACTGGCCGCGCAACCAGCTGTCGTTGCAGGCCGAGTTGTGCGAAACCGCCAGGTACAACCCCGGGCGGTCCACGGGCAGGCCACGGGCGATCACATCGTTGCCAACCCCCAGGCTTTGCGTCAGGGCCATGCCTGAATAGCGCCCGGCCAGCACGTAATCGACCTGACCCAGCACCAGCTTCTGGAAGGCTTGGGTAAGGTTTTGCGCACGGTCCAGCTTGAGCTGAGCCTTGGCGAAGGCATCGAAGACCGGGGTCAGGCGTGCCTTCTGCGAAACGCTGCCCTGGTAGCGGGCAAGGTCGGCTGGGCCGTTGAACTCCAGTACCGCGTCGTGACGGGTCCAGACCAGGTATTCGTTAAGCTGCAGCGGCGGGTGGATGTAGTCCAGCGCAGTCAGCTGGGCGACCTGCATCGGTGTATCGAGCAGCAGGTCCATGCGCCCGCTGCGCACCTCTTCGAGAGCCTGTTCGCGCCTGCCGGCGTGCAGCACTTCGACCTTGAGCCCCAGCTCGTCAGCCACTTGGCGCAGCAGGTCGACATTGGCGCCGATCAGGTGCTTGGGGTCTTGCGGGTCCTGCCAGGAATACGGCGGCGCATCGGGGCTACCGGTGACCACCAGGCGCTCGCACTTGCCTACCGCCCACACGGGCGTGGACAGTAACGCCAACACACAGGCCAGCACCTTCTTGCTCGAACCAAACGCCATGCACACCACTCCCTGCCTTGCATAAAAAAAGCCCGACCCCCATGACGGGGCCGGGCTTCTTTATAAGTGAAGCCGCTGGATCAGACCAGCTTTTCCAGCTCTGGAACGGCTTCGAACAGGTCGGCCACCAGGCCGTAATCGGCAACCTGGAAGATCGGCGCCTCTTCGTCCTTGTTGATCGCAACGATCACCTTGGAGTCTTTCATCCCGGCCAGGTGCTGGATCGCACCGGAGATACCGACGGCGATGTACAGCTGTGGCGCAACGATCTTGCCGGTCTGGCCGACCTGCATGTCGTTGGGCACGAAGCCTGCGTCGACGGCGGCGCGCGAGGCACCTACCGCAGCGCCAAGCTTGTCGGCCAGGGTGTACAGATGCTTGAAGTTGTCACCGTTACCCATGCCACGGCCGCCGGAAACGACGATCTTGGCAGCGGTCAGCTCAGGGCGGTCAGACTTGGCCAGCTCTTCGCCAACGAACGCGGAAATACCGGCGTCGTGGGCAGCAGCCACAGCTTCGACGGCAGCGGAGCCGCCTTCTGCGGCCACCGCATCGAAGCCGGTGGTACGCACGGTGATTACCTTGACCGCAGCGCTGGACTGCACGGTGGCAATGGCGTTACCGGCGTAGATCGGGCGCTTGAAGGTGTCGGCAGACTCGACCGTGATGATCTCGGAGATCTGGTCGACATCCAGCAGCGCCGCAACCCGCGGCAGGATGTTCTTGCCGTTGGTAGTAGCCGGGGCCAGCACGTGGCTGTAGCCCTTGGCCAGCTCGACGATCAGCGGCGCGACGTTTTCCGGCAGGGCATTGGCGTAGGCGGCGTTGTCCGCCACCAGCACCTTGGCTACACCGGCAATCTTGGCGGCGGACTCAGCCACGCCACCTACGTTCTGGCCGGCGACCAGTACGTGGATGTCACCGCCGACTTTGGCAGCAGCGGCGACAGTGTTCAGGGTGGCCGGGGCTACGGCACCGTTTTCGTGTTCAGCGACAACCAGGATAGTCATTTAGATTACCTTCGCTTCGTTCTTCAGCTTCTCGACCAGTTCGGCCACCGACTTGACCTTGATACCTGCGCTGCGTGCAGCCGGCGCTTCAACCTTGATGGTCTTGGTGGTAGAGGCGAGCGATACGCCCAGCGCGTCCGGAGTCACAGTCTCCAGCGGCTTTTTCTTGGCCTTCATGATGTTCGGCAGCGACGCATAGCGCGGCTCGTTCAGGCGCAGGTCGGTGGTGACGATGGCCGGCAGGTTCAGCGCAACGGTTTGCAGGCCGCCGTCGATTTCGCGGGTGACGTTGAGCTTGTCGCCAGCCACTTCTACCTTGGAGGCGAAGGTGCCCTGGGCGAAACCGGTCAACGCAGCCAGCATCTGGCCGGTCTGGTTGTTGTCGCTGTCGATGGCCTGCTTGCCCAGGATCACCAGTTGCGGCTGTTCCTTGTCGACAATGGCCTTGAGCGCCTTGGCCACGGCGAGCGAGTTAAGCTCATCGGCGGCTTCGACCAAGATGGCGCGGTCGGCACCCAGCGCCAAGGCAGTACGCAACTGCTCCTGAGCGGTGGTCGGGCCTACCGAGACAACGACGATTTCGGAAGCAACGCCTTTTTCCTTCAGGCGCACGGCCTCTTCCACGGCAATTTCGCAGAAGGGGTTCATGGACATCTTGACGTTAGCAAGGTCGACGCCGGAGTTGTCCGCCTTGACGCGAACCTTGACGTTGTAGTCGACCACTCGTTTGACAGCTACAAGAACCTTCATGGATTCCTCGTTACTCTCCGGTGAAAAGAAGATCGCCTGGGGACTGCCCGGCGAATGCGCGTGGGTACAAGGGCACCTCTAAAAACGTACCGGAGCGGGCCGGATTCAGCACAAACGGCAGATGACCGATCAGTCTTGCTGCGACCCGGCGGGCAAAACCCGCGGGTCATTTTCTGTCGTGGCGTGTAGACTCCACTACAAAACCTGATTCAGCCCGTAAACCCTGCTCCACGCCTGGTCTTTAGGGGTGCACCTGCGCCCGACGGACAGCCTACGGCGAACGCAAAAGCGCTCGTATCTTGACCGCATCACCCAATCGGGTCAATACGGCAAATTGGCCAGCCTCAAGCCGCGTTCCTTTGATTTTACTGGGCTGCGGCAAATTCAAACGAACGTTTGTATTGGACCGGCCAAGTGGTGTAGATATAATGCGCGGCCAAGACAAAACGGTGTAGTCCGTCATTTGCGCAGCTACAGCAAAGCCAGTTGCGCATGACCGCCATGCATCTAAAAAAAGACCAAGCAACAGCACGAGCCTTGATGAGTAGGAGAGAACCTGTGGAACGCGAATACATGGAATTCGACGTGGTCATCGTCGGCGCAGGCCCGGCGGGCCTGTCCGCCGCCTGCCGCCTGAAGCAGAAGGCCGCCGAAGCCGGTAACGAGATCAGCGTCTGCGTGGTCGAAAAAGGCTCCGAAGTCGGCGCCCACATCCTCTCTGGCGCGGTGTTCGAGCCGCGCGCCCTGAACGAGCTGTTCCCCGACTGGAAAGCCCTCGGCGCGCCGCTCAATACCGAAGTGAAGCGCGACGACATTTATGTGCTACGGGACGCCGGCAGTGCTACCAAAGTGCCTGACCTGTTCGTGCCCAAAACCATGCACAACGAAGGCAACTACATTATTTCGCTGGGCAACCTGTGCCGCTGGCTGGCGCAACAGGCCGAAAACCTTGGCGTAGAAATCTACCCAGGCTTCGCCGCCCAGGAAGCGCTGTTCGACGAAAACGGCGTAGTACGCGGCATCATCACTGGCGACCTGGGCGTAGACCGCGAAGGCAATCCAAAGGACGGCCTGTACACCCCGGGCATGGAACTGCGTGCCAAGTACACCCTGTTTGCCGAAGGTTGCCGCGGCCATATCGGCAAGCAGTTGATCAAGCGCTTCGACCTGGACAACGAAGCCGATGTGCAGCACTACGGCATCGGCCTCAAGGAAATCTGGGAAATCGACCCGGCCAAGCATGAGCAGGGCCTGGTGGTGCATACCGCGGGCTGGCCGCTGGATGTGGTCAGCAAGGACAACACCGGCGGCTCGTTCCTGTATCACCTGGAGAACAACCAGGTGGTGGTCGGCCTGATCGTCGACCTCTCCTACGCCAACCCGTATCTGTCGCCGTTCGACGAATTCCAGCGCCTCAAGCACCACCCGGTGATCAGCCAGTACCTCGAAGGCGGCAAGCGCATCAGCTATGGCGCCCGCGCCCTGGCCAAAGGCGGCATCAACTCGCTGCCGAAAATGGTCTTCAACGGCGGCGCGCTGATCGGTTGCGACCTGGGCACCATGAACGTGGCCAAGATCAAGGGCAGCCATACCGCGATGAAGTCTGGCATGCTCGCCGCCGAAGCGGTGGCCGAGGCGTTGTTCGCCGGCAGCGAAGGCGGCGACCAACTCAACGGCTACGTGGCTGCATTCAAAGCCAGCTGGCTGTATGAAGAACTGTTCGCGAGCCGTAACTTCGGCCCGGCCATGCACAAGTTCGGCCCGCTGCTGGGCGCTGCGTTCAACTACGTGGACCAGAACTGGTTCGGCGGCAAGCTGCCGTTCACCCTGCGCGACACCAAGCCTGACTACGCCTGCCTCAAGCTAGCCGCCGACTCGAAAAAGATCGATTACCCCAAGCCCGACGGCAAGCTCAGCTTCGACAAGCTCAGCTCGGTGTTCCTCTCCAGCACCAACCATGAAGAGGAACAACCTTGCCACCTGAAGCTCGCCGACCCGAGCATCCCGATCGCCAGCAACCTGCCGCTGTACGATGAACCGGCGCAGCGCTACTGCCCGGCCGGTGTGTACGAGGTCGTCGCCCAGGAAGACGGCAGCAAACGCTTCCAGATCAACGCGCAGAACTGCGTGCACTGCAAGACCTGCGACATCAAGGACCCCGCCCAGAACATCACCTGGGTCACCCCTGAAGGTGCCGGCGGGCCGACTTACCCGAACATGTAAGTCTCAGCCCCAACAAAAAGCCCCCTGGCCGCAAGGCCCGGGGGCTTTTTGGTGTCAGGGCGCTAGCCCTTCATTTGTCACCGCACAGGACCGGCGTCGCCTGGGTAGCAAACATCAGGGGTTCGCGCCGCCTGAAATACACGGCGGTAAGCGCCCCGACCATGCCCATGATCAGACAAAACACGACACACACCCATGGGCTCCACGGCATCAGCGCGATCAGTGCCAGCGGCGTAATACTGGCCCACAGCGCGTAGGCAACGTTATAGGTAAAGGAAATACCCGACACGCGAATCTGCGCCGGGAACAAGCCAACCATCACCGACGGCACCACCCCCACAACGCCGCAGCACAACCCCGCCAAGGCATACGCCAGCCAGATAGCATCCCACTGCCCCACCAGGCTCGCATACAGCGCGCCGATGCCCAGCGGCAGCAGCAGGCTGTAGATCATCAGCGCACGCCACGCACCGATGCGGTCGACCAACAAGCCAGCCAGCACGCAACCAATATTGAGAAACACGATGCCGACGCTGCTCAAGGCGAAGGTGTGCCCCGCGCTCATGCCGAAGCGCTGCTGCATGACGGTCGGGGTGATCACTACCAGCACCACCACTGCCGAGGTCAGCACGCAGGTCAGCAGCGCGGCCGGCAGCAGTGCGCGGCGATGCTCGCGCAACACGCTGCGCAGTGGAAAGCTCACCGGCTGCTCCTTGCGCTCACGCAGGGCCAGAAACACCGGCGTTTCGCTGAGCCAGCGGCGCAGCCACACGCCAATCACACCGAACACCCCACCCAGCAGGAACGGGTAACGCCAGGCGTAATCGAGGATTTCCTGGGGGGTGAAGACCTGCGCCAGCAGCGTCGCGGTCAGCGCGCCGAGCAGATAGCCGAAGGTCAACCCCGCCTGAAGAAACCCCAGCGCATAGCCGCGCCGCCCTGCCGGAGCGTGTTCAGCAACAAAGGTCCAGGCGCTGGGCACCTCGCCCCCCACCGCAGCACCCTGCAAGATACGCAGCGCCAGCAGAATCAGCGGCGCCGCGTAGCCGATATCGGCGTAAGTCGGCATTACCCCGATCAGCAGGCACGGCAACGCCATCATCAGGATGCTCAGGCTGAACACCCGCTTGCGTCCCAGGTGGTCGGCAAAATGCGCCATCAGGATGCCGCCCAGCGGCCGCGCCAGGTAACCGGTGGCGAAAATCCCGAAACTCTGCAACAGGCGCAGCCACTCCGGCATTTCAGGCGGAAAGAACAGCTTGCTCAACGTCAGGGTGAAGAACACGAAAATGATGAAGTCGTAGATCTCCAAGGCACCGCCCAGCGCCGCCAGGCCCAGGGTACGGTGGTCACCGCGGCACAAACGCGGCGCGCGGGCGGGATCGATGGCAGTCATGGCAGGTCCGCTAGCTCGACAAGGGGCCAAGAGGATAGCAAAAGCTGCGCCTCATGAACTGCGGCTGAACACCGTGTGGCCGAAGTTGCGCGGGCGCATAGCCGGCACTCCCCGGCCCACGAGCGAGTCTGGCAGCGCCAACTGCCCCACCACTACCGGCAGATCGATGATTGCCATGAAGGACTCGAGCGCTTCGTTGTCCGGTGCGCGCGGCAGGCTGACGCTCACCGCCTGGCGCTCGCCCGGCGGCACAACCGGAACCCTCAGTTGACGCGAGTGGTACAGCAAGGCGTGCTGAATCTGCGTGCTGACCTGGCAGAACCGCGCCAGGTCGACCCCGGCGTGGCTTGCCAGCTCGATATTGCCCAGCAACAGGTTGAACGGTTGCAAGGCGCTGTGCACCAGACGCTGCAACTCATCGAAGCTCTCTACCGGAGCAATTCGGAAGTACCCCAGGCCGTTGAGCAGCCGTTCCAGCTGCAGCCTTTGTTCGGGGTGCTCATCAGCGATAAGGATGCGCAGGGATTTGTTCGGCATCGTCCTGACCTTGGCAGCAAGCGGAAATTGACTCCATGACCATTACTGCGCCGGTACAGGCAAGCCGCAGGCAGGCAGCCCGGGCGGTCTTGTTTGATAGTTGTCGGTAAATGCCGGGAAATCAAGTTGCCATCAGTGGAAATTTTTACCGGCCGCGCAACACCCTGCAATCAGCCTTCCCACTGGCGCATGCGCTGGCGGCAATGCTTCATGGCATTGACGATGTGTTTCTCCACCAGGCTGCGCGATATGCCAAGGCGTTCGGCGATCTGCGGGTGCGACAAGCCATCAAGCTTGCGTAGCACAAAGCAGTCGCGGCAAGTCGCAGGCAATTCGTCCAATGCCTGCTGGATCAAGGCCAGGCGCTGATCATGCTGCACTGCCTGCGACAGCGCCGGTGTCTGCCAACGCTCGTCGTTCTCGATCGCCTCCAGAGGTTCAGCCTGACGCACCAGATGGCGCCGATGGCGGTCGACCACCAGATTGAGTGCAGTGCGGTAGAGAAACGCGCGCGGGTGCTCGATCTGCTCGCCAGCAGTGCGTTCGAGCACGCGCAAGTAAGCGTCATGGGCGACGTCTTCGGCGGCCTGGCGGTTGCCCAGGCGAGCACAGAGAAAACTCACCAATTCGCGATAGTAATGTTCCACGACGGCACCTGGCGCCTACCTGCGCAAGCACTGCCCAAGGTCGGCAGCGTATCTGAATGATATCAACGTGCGATCTTACAAATTATAATGATTCTCAGCAACCTTAAGCCTTACCATCCAACCTGCTAAATCGTAACGCCGCCCTTTCGTTTATCTGGAGCCCCCGAGCGCATCGCCACTGGCCGCGCTCGGCCACTATTCCCGGCTGGAAGCCCGCATGACTCGCACATCCAACCCCCGTCGCCGCCTGCTGTTCGCCGCCCTGGGCGTGCTTGGCCTGGGCAGCCTGCTCGCCTGGAAAGCCCTGCCCCTTGGAGGGGCGCCGGTGAGCACAGTGCCGGTGACGCGCCACGACATTGAAAGCAGCGTTACCGCACTGGGCACGCTGCAACCGCGCCGCTATGTGGACGTCGGCGCACAGGCCTCGGGGCAGATCCGCAAACTGCACGTCGAGGCGGGCGATCAGGTACGCGAAGGCCAGTTGCTTGTGGAAATAGACCCCTCGACACAACAGGCCAACCTCGACGCCGGGCGCTACTCCATCGAAAACCTCAAGGCCCAGCTCGCCGAGCAGCGCGCGCAGTACCAACTGGCCAATCAGCAACACCAGCGCCAGCGCGACCTGGCAGCCTCCGGCGCGACCCGCCAGGAAGACCTGCAGGCCGCCCAGGCGCAGTTGAAAGTGACCAAGGCCCGCATCGAGATGTACCAGGCGCAGATTCTCCAAGCCCAGGCCAGCCTGCGCAGCGCCGAGGCCGAGCTTGGCTACACACGCATTTATGCCCCCATGAGCGGCACCGTGGTCGCAGTCGATGCCCGCGAAGGCCAGACCCTCAACGCCCAGCAACAGACGCCGTTGATCCTGCGCATCGCCAAACTGTCGCCGATGACCGTCTGGGCACAGGTTTCAGAAGCCGACATCGGCAAGGTCAAGCCTGGCATGAGCGCCTACTTCACCACCCTCGCGGGCGGCAAACGGCGCTGGGCCAGCAGTGTGCGGCAGATCCTGCCGATTCCGCCGCAACCCTTGGAACAATCCAGCCAGGGCGGCGGCAGCCCGGCCAGCGCGACGGCCGGAGCCACCGGCAGCAAGGTGGTGCAGTACACCGTGTTGCTGGACGTCGAAAACCCCGATGGCGCACTGATGGCCGAGATGACCACCCAGGTGTTCTTCGTTGCAGGCCAGGCCAGCCAGGTGCTCAGCGTGCCGCTAGCGGCGCTGGACGACACCGCCGAAGACGGCCTGCGCCTGGCCCAGGTGCTGGGCAGCGACGGCAAGATCGAACCGCGCCAAGTGCGCACGGGCCTGAGCGACCGCCTGCGCGTGCAGATTCTCGACGGCCTGCGTGAAGGCGAGCGGCTGGTCATCGGCAGCCCCGCGGCCAGCGGGAGCTGAAATGAGCACTCCACTGATTGAGCTATGCGACATCCGCAAGGTCTACGGCGGGGTCGACTCCCCCACTGTTGAAGTGCTGCGCGGCATCAGCCTGAGCATCCAGCCCGGCGAGTTCGTGGCCATCGTCGGCGCCTCGGGCTCGGGCAAGTCGACCCTGATGAACATCCTCGGCTGCCTCGACCGCCCAAGTTCTGGCAGCTACCGCTTCGCCGGCCGTGACGTGGCCGAGCTTGGCAGCGACGAACTGGCCTGGCTGCGCCGCGAGGCGTTTGGCTTCGTGTTCCAGGGCTACCATCTGATCCCCTCGGGTTCAGCCCAGGAAAACGTCGAAATGCCGGCGATCTATGCCGGCATCCCACCCGCCGAACGCCACGCCCGCGCCCGCGCCCTGCTTGAACGCCTGGGCCTGGCCAGCCGCACCGGCAACCGCCCGCACCAGCTTTCCGGTGGCCAGCAGCAACGGGTGTCGATCGCCCGTGCATTGATGAACGGCGGCCACATCATCCTTGCCGACGAACCTACCGGCGCTTTGGACAGCCACAGCGGCACCGAGGTCATGGCGCTGCTCGACGAACTGGCCAGCCAAGGGCACGTGATCATCCTGATCACCCACGACCGCGAAGTCGCGGCCCGGGCGCAGCGCATCATCGAAATCCGCGATGGCCAGATCGTCAGCGACTCGGCTGGCGAACAGGCGCGAACCGCGCCCGGCGAACAACTGCAAGCCGACGACCTGCGCCAGCGCCTGGACAGCGGAGCCACACTCAAGGGCGCCTGGAAAGGCGAAGTGCTCGAAGCCCTGCAGGCGGCCTGGCGAGTGATGTGGATCAATCGCTTTCGCACTGCCCTGACCCTGCTCGGCATCGTCATCGGCGTTGCTTCGGTGGTGGTCATGCTGGCCGTGGGCGAAGGCAGCAAGCGCCAGGTGATGGCGCAGATGGCCGCGTTCGGCTCCAACATCCTCTACCTCAACGGCAAGCACGCCACCGACCGGGAACCGGCCGGAGTGGTCAGCCTCGACGATGTCGCCGCCATCGCCGAGCTGCCGCAGGTGTTGCACGCGATGCCTGTCATCGGCGACAAGCTGATGGTGCGCCAAGGCAACAACAGCCAGGAATTCTATGTCGGCGGCAACAACACCTGGTTCCCGCAGATCTTCAACTGGCCGGTGGTCGAAGGCAGCTTCTACACCGAAGCCGACGAAGCCAGCGGCGCGGCAGTGGCGGTCATCGGGCAGAAGGTGCGCAGCAAGATGTTCGGCGAGAACAGCAACCCGCTGGGGCAGTACCTGCTGATCGGCAACGTGCCGTTCCAGGTGATCGGCATCCTCGCCAGCAAAGGCGCAAGCTCTGGCAGCGAAGACAGCGACGAGCGCATCGCGGTGCCCTACTCCGCCGCGGCCATCCGCCTGTTCGGCAGCCGCGACCCTGAATACATCGCCGTCGCCGCCCAGGACTCCAGCCGCGTGGGCGAGACCGAACAGGCCATCGACCGCCTGCTGCGCCAGCGCCATCAAGGCCGCCACGACTTCGAACTGACCAACGACGCCGCCCTGATCCAGGCCGAGGCGCGCACGCAGAACAGCCTGTCGCTGATGCTCGGTGCCATTGCGGCGATATCGCTGCTGGTGGGCGGTATCGGGGTGATGAACATCATGCTGATGACCGTGCGCGAGCGCACCCGGGAGATCGGTATCCGCATGGCCACCGGCGCCCGCCAGCGCGACATCCTGCGCCAGTTCCTCACCGAGGCGGTGATGCTGTCGATGGTCGGCGGGGTCACCGGCATCGTGCTGGCCTTGGGTATCGGCGGCGCCTTGCTGCTGGCCGGTATCGCCGTGGCCTTTGCCCTGCCCGCCATCGCAGGCGCCTTCGCCTGCGCGGTGATTACCGGCGTGCTGTTCGGCTTCATGCCGGCGCGCAAAGCCGCCCGACTCGACCCGGTCAAAGCCCTTACCAGCGAATAATCCATGCCAATCCCAAGCCGTATCAGCCTGTTGACCTTGAGCCTGTGCCTGGCCGCGTGCAGCACCCCTGCGCCACCCGCCAGCGACATTACCCCGCCGCAGGCCTGGCAAGGCCCGGCACAGCCCACCCAGGCGCTGCCAGATACACAGTGGTGGCAGGCCTTCGCCAGCCCCGAACTTGACCGCCTGATCGAGCGTGCCCGGCTTAACAGCCACGACCTCGCAGCCGCTACGGCGCGGGTGCGCCAGGCCCAGGCCAACGCGGTGATCGCCGGCGCGCCGCTGCTGCCTGAACTGCAACTGGGCCTGGATGGCAGCCGCCAGCGCCTGCTACGTGGCGAGGGTAACGACCAGCTCGATGCAAGCAGCAGCGAGCGCACCAGCACCTCGTTCGATATGCAACTGGCTGCCAGCTACGAAATCGACTTCTGGGGCGGCCTGCGCGCCACCCGTGCCAGCGCGTTACGCAGCCTCGATGCCAGCCGCTTCGACCGCCAGACCGTGGAGCTGACCCTGCTTGGCGCCGTTGCCGAAAGTTACCTGCAGGGCCTGGCGCTGGACGAACAACTGCGCATCGCCCGGCTTAACCTTGAAAACGCCCAAGACGTGCTGGGCGTGGTCGAGGCGCGCGAGCGCGCAGGCTCTGCAACGCGCCTTGAGCTTGCGCAGCAGCGCAGCCTGGTGGCCGCCCAGCAGCGCCAGTTGCCGCTGCTTGCGCAGCGCGTGCAGGACAACCGCGTTACCCTCGCGACCTTGCTCGGTGACCCGGTGCAACAGTTGCCTGCAACCCAGCAGTCGATCAACACCCTGCGCTGGCCCGGCATTGGCAGTGGCGTGCCCAGCGAGCTGCTCGGCCGGCGCCCGGACATCGCCGCAGCCGAGGCGCGGCTGGCGGCAGCCAGTGCCAACGTGCAGGTGGCCCGCGCAGCGATGCTGCCGCGCCTGGTGCTCGGCGCCAACCTGGGCAGCGGTGCGCGCACGCTAGCCAATGTGCTCGACAGCCCCTATTACACCCTGACCGCAGGCCTTACCGCGCCGATCTTCAACAACGGCCGCCTGCGCGCCGAGCGCGAGCTGGCAAGTGCCGAGCAGCAGGAACTGCTGGAGGATTACCGCGCCAGTATCGTCAATGGTTTTGCCGATGTAGAAAAAGCCCTGAACGCGATCAGCGGGGTGGAGCGCCAGCGCCAATGGCAAGACGAAGAAGTCGCCCAGGCGCGCATCGCCTTCGACCTGGCCGAGCAACGCTATCGGGCCGGTGCCGAGACGCTGCTAAGCGTCCTGGAAACCCAGCGCACGCTGTACCTGGCCGAGGATGAGCAAGCGCAATTGCGCCTGGCGCGCCTGCAAGGCAGCGTGGCGTTGTACAAGGCGTTGGGCGGCGGGTGGCAGGCTGGGGCAATGTAGCCTGTCGCGGTGGTTGGGCATCCACGGTTCTGCGCAAACCTGTGCCGGCCTCATCGCAGGCTGTCGCCAGCTCCCACAGAGATCGCGGACAGTCGCAGAATTGAGACCTTGCCCAGATCCGGTGGGAGATTCTATGGTTTTTGTACAAGCCTGTTCTCGCCACAACTATCTATGATTCCCCACAGGATTGGGTCCAACCAGCAATGTTGCGGTTGAGCATGACCTCTATGAGAGCTGGAGACAGCCTGCGATGAGGCCGGATCAAGCCTGCACAGAGCTGAGCCCCCAAGACTCGGCATTGGCGGGATTGCCCGGAATACCGACCGCCGTGATGGGCCGCAAAGCGGTCCCAATTCACCCAACCCACCGCCACTCAAGCACTGATATTCTTCATCGACAGATGCCGCGCATACCAGGGCCGCTGCGGGACCTTGCGCACAAGATCGCCGATCTTGTCGTCTTCGCCAAAGGTGATACGCAAGGCCAGCTTCATCACCTCGACATCCATCTCCACCGACTTGCCCGGCCGCGTCCCCGGCTGGGTGCTGCAACCATGGGTATCAGGCCCCAGCCACGGGTCATCGACTTCCACCCAACGCCCCGGCGCAAACCACGGCACACCGTTGGCCTCATGGCGCCGCACTTGGCCTGGGTGATAGCGCTCATGGGCGCGGAACCAGTCGTCGATGCGGTCATCGATCCAGCCATGGAAGCCCCAGAACACAGGGTGCACATGGGATGAAAACGGGTCGCCGAGGAAGTCGTTCTCACGCTCGAACCAGCGCGCGGCAAAGTCCGCAGGGTCTCGCGCAAAGGGCACCGGCGCGCCACTGCTGGGGTCACGTGGCACCGAGGCCCAGCACATGTGCAGCCAGTCGTGCAGGTTCATCTCAAGCTCCGACCCCAACTCCCCCAGCGACAGCTTGGCCAGGTAGTGCGGGTCCTGGTACTGCGATTCCCACACTTGGAAATTGCTGCAGAACGTCTCGCCGGCCTTGATCGCGCCTACCCACTGCCCATACGCCTCATCGCCCGGCGCCTGCCAGGCAGGCGGCACGCAGCAGCCGTCGTGGTTGTCGTAAAAGCGGGCAAAGCCTGCGCGGTCGACCTCGACGCTGGGCTGTGGCAATGGGAAGCGCTGCCAGGACGGCAGGTCCTGCAGGGTGCGGGCATGCATCAGCATGTGCCGGTGCATGAACAGAAAATCGATGCCCGAGCCATTGCGATGCTTGCGCGGCCCCCGGGCGTCACGCTCACGGTCACGCGGGCCAGGCTGCCAGCCCAGGCCACGCAGCGCGTCCTGCTTGGGTTTGGCCAGTTTGTGCCATTGGTCGCGGGTGGCATGCCAGAGCTGGTGGAACAACCGGTGCTCGGCGCCGATCACCCAGGCTTGCATCAGCGGCGTGTAGGGCAGGCGCTCGCGGGCCTCGGGGAACGGGCGCTTGACCGCGACCATGCGGTTGTCCTGCAGCGCAAGCGTAAGCGGCCGGTCCAGGCGATACAGGCGCACGCTCAAGCTGCCGCTGCCGGCGTTGGAAAACTCGCCCCAGACCTCATCGAGGCTGGCCACACACTCGTAGCCAGGGCCGCCGTTGCGGCCGACCAGGCGCCAGCGCACCTCGGCAGTGCTGGCCCCCACCAGGTCGCCCAATACCCGATACGCAGGCTGGTCAGCGCCGCGCAGGCTGGCACCGCTATCGACAAAGCCGCGCAAGCCGCGGCCTTTGGTGGCGACGTCGAGGAACATCTCGATGCCCTGCTGCCCCAGCCCTTCAAGGCCTGCATCCGCGCCTTCGAAGCGGATGTCCCACACCCCGCGCAACAAGTCGGCCAGCACCTGGCCGTTGTAGTCGGCAAGGTCCACGCTGGCCTCCCCGGGCGTGACGATATCGTCCTCGGGGTCGTGGGTCAGTTGCTTGTGGGCGTAGTAGGCCGCCGTACCGGTGGCGCCAGCCACTGCCAGGCCTGCGATGAATCCTCGTCGAGAAATTGTCATTGCGCCTCAATCCGTCTCCGCGTGACGCGGCTTCTATCCAAGCTAGGACGTAGGTTGAGGCGGGAAATTTAGCGCCAGGCCGCGCTTGGGTAATTCAGCCGGTGCAGCACTCGTCTGTCAGGTATCCCCCTTCAACAGAGGTAGAACCATGACCTCCCTGCTTTCCCGGCTGATCCGCCCGAGCAAGGCCACCGCCTACCGCGTCTTCGATATTGAGCTTAAAACCATCGAACGCCTGAGCACGTCGATGTGTCGCTTCGTTTTCACCGGCAACGATGTGGCGCACATGAAAACCCTGGCCCCGGACCAGCGCGTCAAACTGTTCTTCCCAACCCCGGCAGGCGCGCCCCCGGCCCTGCCCAAGACCGGCGAATGGCAACACGCGCGCCGCGACCTTGCGCCGCAGCACACCCCGCCGATGCGCACCTACACCATCCGCGCCCTGCGCCGAGAGGCGCTGGAGGTGGAGGTGGACTTCGTGCTGCACGGCATCAACGGCCCCGCCTCGGCATGGGCCACGCGCGCGCAGGTGGGTGATCGCCTGCAGATGGTCGCGCCCAACCTGGCCTACAGCGCCGACCCCGGGGGCTATGAATGGAAACCGCCGCGCAGTGCCCGGCGCATCTTGCTGGTGGGCGACGAAACCGCGCTGCCGGCGATTGCCGGCATTCTTGAGCAACTGGCCGATGACGCCCCTGAGCTTGCGGTCGAGGCGTTTATCGAGGTGCCGTTTGAAAGCGACTGCCTGGCGCTGCGCCACAGCCCGGCGACGCGGCTGCACTGGCTGCCCCGCGACGTACTGCGGTGCGAGCATGGCCAGGGCATGCACCATGCGGTGCACGAACTGGCGAGCCTTCCAGGCGTGCAGGTGGCAAGGCCAACGGAGCTTGAAGACATCGACATCGACCAGCGCATTGTGTGGGAACTGGCCAGCGATGCGCAGGGCGAGTTTTACGCCTGGGTTGCCGGGGAGTCCGGCACGGTGATGGACATTCGTCGGTATCTGATCAAGGAGCGTGGGCTGGCGCGGGAAAGCCTGACGTTGATGGGCTATTGGCGGGCTGGGCGCACGCTGGATTAGCGGGGGGGCTGCTCCACAGGAGAATACATCACCCTGTAGGAGCGGCCTTGTGTCGCGAAAGGGCCGCGCAGCGGCCCCGGCGATATCAGTTTGAAGCACAAATCCTGGGGCCGCGTTTGGGCCCC